>CBHYLO010000520.1:0-3725 GCA_966128675.1 uncultured bacterium
GCCTGAGGACGTCCTGCGCCTGCGCCGCGTCGCTCGCCTGCAGGGCGAGCTCCGCGAGCAGCGTGAGCACCTCGACGTTCGCGGGGGCGGCGTGCTGCGCCTCGCGTGCGAGCTCGTAGGCGGCTGCCAGGTCGCGTGCGCTGGCCAGATAGCTGGCGCGGGCGATTCGCGAGTCTACCAAATTCGAGTCGAGCGCCCAGGCACGCGCGGCCGCTCGACCGATCCGCTCGAGGCTGGCGGCGGTGGTGTCGCCTTCCTGCGTGCGATCGCTCAGGTACGCGAGCGCCAGCCGTGCGTGCGCGGCGGCGAAGCTTGGGTCGAGCGTCACCGCGCGCTCGAACTCCGCAACGGTGACGCGGCGCGCCGCCGTCGAGAACACGGTCGCGGCCGATACGCTCGCCAGCCCGCGCAGGTAGGCGTCGTACGCGGCGGGGTTGCGCGTCGGCGGTGCGGCGACGCTCGGGCGTTCGCGTGCGAGCAGGGCGACGTCGAGCGCCGCCGCGACGCGCCCCGCGATCCGACTCTGCACCTGGAACGCGTCGGCGAGCGTCGCATCACTCGGCTCCGCCCAGAGCGTCGCGTCGTCGCTGGCACGAACGAGCTCCGGGCTCACCCGCACCCGCCTGGCGCTGCCGGCGGTGCCCTCCCATCGGACGGTCCCACTCAACACGTGCGTCGCGCCGAGCTCTCGCGCGATCGCGCGCGCTGGTTTCGTCGTGCCCCGGTACTGGCGCGCGCTGGTGCCTCCGATCACGCGGAGCCCCGTGAGCCCAGCGAGGCGGCCGCGCACCTCCTCGGTCAATCCGTCGGCGAAGTACGCGTCGGCCGCGGGTCCCACGTTCTCGAACGGCAGCACTGCGAGCACCGGCGGCCCTGAGATCGCCGCCGCGTCGCGCTGGCGGGCGGTCACGACTCCGATCGCGGCGGCAACCACGATGGCGAGAATGGACAGCGCTGCGAGCGCAGGTGCGCGACGGCGCCACCCGCCGCTCGATCCGCGCGCGCGCATACCGTCGACCGGCGTCGCAGTCGCATCGAGCAGCGTGACGATCTCCGACGCGCTCTGCGGGCGATCCTCGGGGCGCTTCGCGAGCAGGCGGGTCACGAGGGTGTCGAGCGCGACCGGCGCGTCGGGCCGCACGCTGGCGATCGGCGCCGCCGACTCGGTCACCTGGGCGCCGAGCATGGAGGCCGGGCTCCGGGTCCCGAACGGATGCGCGCCGGCCAGCAGCTCGTACGCGATGAGGCCGAGCGCGTAGAGGTCCGCCCGGTGGTCGGTCGCCGGGTCGCCGGCGACCTGCTCCGGCGCCATGTACGCGGGAGTGCCCACGGCCATCCCAGCGTCCGTCGCGGCGGTCACGCCTGCGGGATGCGCGCCGTCGTGCGTCGCGGACGCGATCGCCTTCGCCACTCCGAAGTCGGCGACGACCGCGTGGCCACCGGACAGCAGGACGTTCTCGGGCTTCAGGTCGCGATGCACCACCCCCTCGGAGTGGGCGTAGGCCAGCGCATCGGCGAGCTCGCGTACCAGCCGCACGACCTCGCTGACCGGGAGCGCACCGTCGCGCGCGAGCCGTGCGCGGAGCGTCTCACCCTGCACGAAGGGCGAGGTGTAGTACGGCAGCCCGTCCACCCTGCCGGCGCTGAGCAGCGGGAGGACGTGCGGGTGCTGCAGTCGGGCCTCCAGGCGCACCTCGCGCTCGAACCGGTGCGCGGAGACGCCGGCGGCCAGGTGCGGAGCGAGCACCTTCACGACCACCCGGCGTCCAAGCTCGACGTCCCGCGCCACGAAGACGCGCGCCATCCCGCCGCCACCGAGCTCGCGCTCGAGGGCGTAGGCATCACCGAGCGCCGCCTGAAGTCGTTCGCGCAGTTCCGACATGTCCGTCTGCACGGTACGGTCGTGCGTCGCGGTCCCCGGCCAGTGGTGCGGCCGCTGGGCGGGTCGTTGGTGACTTCGCGCGCGCTCGGCGCGACGCCGTGTGCTAGCGAGCCGGCGCCGGCCGCGCCGGACAGCTCATCGCGCGCTCCAGCACCGGGTCGCGGCCCGCGCGCAGGTCCTCCGCGGTCGGCCGCACCTCGATGTCCGGGACGACGCCCGCGCGCACGCTCGCGTCGCCGCTCGCGCGCACGAAGCGCGCGGACGAGATGGTGACGGGGAGCTGGCTGTTCGGGAGCCGGAAGGCGTACTGCTCGCCGAAGGACGTCGGCACGCCGCCCGTCTCCTCGCCGATCAGCGTCGCCAGCCGGTAGTCCTGGATCGCGTTCGCCGTCATCATCGCGCTGCTGAACGTGCCCGGCCCGATCAGCACGCACACGGGCCCGTCGAAGCGCGGCTCGAGCCGCGGCCGGGTGCGCGGCCGCGAATCCGACGTGAGCATCCGCCCATCGGGCCCTTCCAGCAGCCGCCGCAGCTCGACGTCGCCGTTGGACGCCGCGAAGCGCACGGAGTCCTGCCGCCGCGCCTGCTCCGCGCGCGCGCGCAGCATCGCGCGATACTCGGCGCTCATCTTCCACTCCTTGCGCGCGGCCATGCGGAAGGGCGCGCCGGTCAGATGCTGCAGCAGCAGCTCCCCGAGCTGCGAGTTGCCGCCGCCGTTGCGCCGCAGGTCCACCACGAGCGCGCCGATCGAGTCGCCGACCGCCTGCCGCAGGATCGCCGCGAGGCGCTGGGCGAAGTCGTCGGGCGCGGCGGTCATCGCGCGGAACTCGAGATAGCCGACGCGGCCGGGCAGCGTGCGGTACTCGAGGTCCCGGGGCGCGCCCGAGGCGCCGCGCGCGGCCGCCTGCGCACGCGCGAGCGCGTCCAGGCTGTCGCCACGCAGGCCGTCCAGCCGAAACGTCAGCGGCGCGGGCTCGCCGTCGCGGCGCACGGTCACCTCGAACGGGCCGCGCACCCCGCCCATCCACAGGTGGCGCGGGAGGAAGCCCGCCGCGTTCCGCCGTCGCCAGGTCAGCAGCTCGCCGCCCAGCGACGCCATGGCCCGGTCGAGCAGCTCGGCCACGGGCGTGCCGGCGATGGCGAGCACCGCGTCGCCGGCGCGGACGGGCGCGTCGGGCGCCGCCAGCGACACGCGCAGCTGTCCGACGGGATCGACCGTCATCCGGAATGGGAGGATCGGCTCCCCCGCGCGGAGGGCCGCGGCCCATTCCTCCGGCGGCGGGGCGACGTTCGTGTGCCCGTCGCCGAGCTTGGCGACGAGGGGCGCGAGCCGGAGGTACAGCTCGGGGCGCGTGACGGAGTCCGGCAGCGCGCGCACGACCGCCTCGCGCTCGCGCGCGACCGACGCCCGCGACGCCACCGCGTACGCGTCCGGGTGCACGCTCTCGATCGTGCGGAACAGCTGCTCGAGGTCCGCGGCCGCCGCGGCGCGCGTCACGTGGGCCGGCGGCGCGGGCGGCGGCGCGGACGGCGCCTGCGCGACGGCGACCGCGGGCGCGAGCACGGTGAGCACGGCCGGCAGGCCGCGACGGAGCCGGAGAGGGGACACGGGAGCGGGTCGGTGGAGGCGGGAGGCGTCGGGGTGTGCCCGCCCAACGTCCGGCTCGCGGGCCGCGCCGTCAAGACGCCGTGCGCGGGACGCTAAGGGGCGCATCGGCAAGGCTTTACGCGATAAGTTGCGAGGCCGGCGCGGTCCGCCGGCCCCTTCCTCCCGCTGCGCCCCGCCATGTCCCGTCCGACCGTCTACATCGAGACCTACGGCTGCCAGATGAACGTGAGCGAC
>CBHYLO010000521.1:0-3712 GCA_966128675.1 uncultured bacterium
GGCTCCGCGGGGAGCGGGCCCGGCGCGCGTGCCGCCGGCGGCGCGCGGCGCGCGCAAGCCGGTGGGGCTCCGCAATATAGCGGCCCCGCGCGGCGTTCCAACCGCGCGGGGCCGATCGGGGCGGCCGGTGCCGCCCCGCCGTGCAGGGCGGCGCCTACGGCGTCCGGCTCTTGACCTCGCTCACCGAGCCCGCGCGCGCCTCGCCGCCCGCCGTCCGGCTGCCCGGGTCGGGCTGCGTGCTCGCCGGGGCGCTCCCCGCGCCGCCGTCGCCGCGCGACGCCCCGACCACGCTCGGGCTGGAGAGCCCCTCGCTGCGGCCGCGCATCGCGCCCTGCGGCATGCCGTCCGTCGACCGGCCGCCGTAGCCCTGCTCGGCGAAGCGGCCCGCGCGCCCGTAGCCGCCCATCCGGCCGCTGCCTGGCTCGCCCGTCGGCGGGAGCCCGCGCTCGACGCGATCCAGCATCCGGACGCGGGTCTCGAGCCGGCCCACGTCCACCCGCTCCAGCCGCTCGGCGCGGGCCAGCGCGCCGCGCTCGACGGCGCGCTCGCCGATGGAGCGCTCGCCCAGGCCGCGCTCCGTGCGCCGCGTCTCCATCTGCTCCCGGAAGCGCGCCTGCCGCTCGGCGCGTGCGTCGCTGCCCCCGATAGCCTCGATCCCCGGGCCGCCGAAGATCGGGCTCGGCTTCACCCGCAGCCGGTCGCCCGGCTTGCTGCCCGAGCCGTCGTCCACCGGGGCCGGGGTCCCCGGCGCCTGCATCGTCGGCGACAGCGGCTGCGTCGGGACGGTCGGCTGCACGAGCGTGGACGGCTGCACCATCAGGGTCGGGACGCCGTACGCGTACTGCTGCCGGTAGGCCAGCGTCCGGTAGGGCGTGAACGCGGGGCAGCCGCCCCAGAACGCGGCGCTCGCGCGCGACGCGCGGTCGGCGTAGAACGCCAGCGAGCCGCGGCTCGTGCCGAACGGGAAGAGCGCGCCGGGCCAGAAGTTCCAGGCGGACGCGAACGAGATCGTGCCCAGCGTGTTGTCCCACGGGTCGAACGTCGCCCACAGGTCGCGGAAGTAGTCGTAGTTCCGCGCGTCCGTGTTGCGCACGCCGCAGTACAGCGCGAGCATCTGCGCCTGGCCGCTCAGCCGCGGCGAGATGTAGGAGTAGTCGGCCGCGTAGCTCGCCCCCGGGTCGGGCAGCACGATCGACGCGACGCTCTGGATCGCGTCCTCGGCGTCGCGGCCCAGCTTGTCGAGGCTCACCTGGTACTTCCACTTCGAGCCCGCGCCGAAGCGGGACAGGTCCGGCCGCTCGTCCGAGACCAGCACGAACACGTAGGGGACGGCGTTGCGGGCGCCCGTGAGCCACGCGCCGTACTGCGCGAACGAGCCGTTGGCGCGGTAGGTCTTCCCCGCGCGCACCACCCCGCGGTCCTCCGGCGACTCGGGCCAGACGACGCGCAGGCGTCCGTCGCGCGTCACGGCGAACGCCGCGGCGTAGCCGTCCCGGTCGCTCGAGAAGTACGTCGTGCCGGCGGCGGTCGTGCCCACCAGGCCGGTCGACGACGCCGACCACACCGCCAGCCCCGGCGCCTCGCCCGCGGCGACCGCCGGCGTGGGCGCCGTCCCGGGCGTGGGAACGGACATGCAGGCGCCGCTCGTCAGGAGCGCCGCCGTCGAGAGGAGGGTGCGTGCTCTCATGGGTCCTGCGCGCATGGCGCCAGGTGAGGGAGCGAGAGGCCTGCATCGCGGCGCGGTCGTCGTCGGTCGCGCCGCCTCGTATCCGTTTCGTGGCAAGTCTCGGGCACCGGGCGCGACCAGCCGCCGGCGCCCGTCGCGCTCAGAGCCAGCCGCGGTCCTGCGCGACGTGGATCGCCCGTCCGATGACCGCCAGCAGCGCGATCGGCACGAGGATCATCCCCCCCTTCAGCAGGATCCCGCCGAGCTCCGGATCGGTGACGTGGAACGCCCACGCGCCCATCAGGAATCCGGGCATCGCGCAGAGCCAGCACGCGATCGCCGTGCGGACCCAGAACCAGCGCCGGACCCGCGAATCCTCCTTCCACTCGCGCAGGTGGCGCTCCGCCATCGCCTCGTACGCCTCGCGGTTCACGTCCATCGCCGGAGCATGCGGGCCGGTGGGCGTGCTGTCCAGAGGGCGGGCACCGGCGTCCGTGCGCGACGGTCGCGGCCGCGCGCGTCGTCCTCGGCCGGGGACGACGTGTGTCACCTGTGGATGACGCGCGTCACCGTCAAACCTCTGTCATCGCGGCCGCGGGCCTACACCGCGCTCGCGCCGCCGCGTAGCTTCCCGCGCCGATGCCAGCCCTGCGTGCCGACCTGCTCGACCCCGCGTCCGTCGCCGCCCTCGGCGGCCTGGAGATCGTCGCGCGCTGGGTGGTCGACGGCTTCATCACCGGGCTGCACCGGTCGCCGCGCCGCGGCTTCTCCGTGGAGTTCGCGGAGCACCGCCCGTATCAGCCCGGCGACGACCTGCGCTACCTCGACTGGCGCATCGCCGCGCGCGCGGACCGCTGGGTCGTCAAGCAGTTCGAGGAGGAGACGAACCTCCGCGCGACGCTCGTCCTCGACGTCAGCCGCTCCATGGACTGGACCGGCGCGCCGGCCGGCGGCCGCGGCGTCCGCACCCCGCGCATGACCAAGCTCGCCTACGCCGAGCAGCTGGTCGCGGCGCTCTCGCTCCTGCTGCTGCGGCAGCGCGACGCGGTGGGCCTCGTGCGCTTCGACGCCGCCGTGCGCAGCGTGGTGCCGCCCCGCTCGCGCACGGGGCAGTGGCGCCGGCTCCTCGCCAGCCTCGCCGAGCCGGGCGCGGGGCGCGACACCAAGGCCGGGCTCGGGCTCGCGCAGGCGTCGCGGCTCGTCCGGCGCGCGGGCATGGTGATCCTCGTCTCGGACCTGCTCGTCGACGGCCCCGAGGTCGAGGAGTCGCTGCGCGGGCTCCGCGCCGCCGGCCACGACGTCACGGTGCTGCACGTCATGGATCCGGCCGAGCGCGACCTGTCGATGATGGCCGGCGAGGCGGTGTTCGAGGATCCGGAGACCGGGCTCGCGGTCCCCGCCGTCGTCGGCGAGGTGCGCGACGCCTATCGCGCCACCGTGGACGCCGCGCTCGATGGCTGGCGGTCGGTGTGCGCGCGGCTCGGCGCCCGCTACGTCCAGATCTCGACGGACGCGCCGTTCGGCGTCCCGCTGCGCCACGCCTTCGCGGCGCGCAGCCGCGTTCCCTGACCGCCCCGCACCGCTAGCGCCGGATGCAGTTCCTCGCGCCCATCTGGCTCGCGCTCGCGGGCGCGGCCGCCGTGCCGCTGCTGCTGCACCTGCTGCGGCGCCGCATCGGCGCGCGCGTCGAGTTCCCGGCCGCGCGCTACCTGGCGCGCGCGGAGCAGGAGAACAGCGCCAAGCTGCGGCTGCGCAACTGGCTGCTGATGGCGCTGCGCGTGCTCGCCATCCTGCTCGTCGCGCTGGCGGCGGCGCGTCCCGTCGCCAACCTGCGCACCGCGTCGCACGCGCCCACGGCGCTGGCCGTGGTCCTCGACAACTCGCTCAGCACGACGGCGGTCGCCGACGGGCGCCCCGTGCTCGACGCGCTGCGCACCGAGGCGGCGCGCGTGCTCGATGCCGCGGCCGCCAGCGATCGCGTCTGGCTCGTCACCGCGGACGGGCAGGTGACGGGCGGCAGCGCGGGCGCCGTGCGCGCGGCGCTCT
>CBHYLO010000522.1:0-3709 GCA_966128675.1 uncultured bacterium
TGGCGTGGCCGGCGGCGGCGCTCGCGGCGGCGTGCGCGCGGGCGCCCGCGCGCGCGCTCCCCGCGCAGGCGCGCGCCGCGCGCGCGCTCGGCGGCGGCGCGTCCGCGACCGCGGCGGCGCGGACGCCCATCGGTGCCGCCAGCGCCCCCGACGAGCTGCTGCAGCTCCAGACGCTGCTCGACGCCGCGGGCTTCGCGCCGGGCGCCATCGACGCGAAGTGGAGCGACAACACGCGCTTCGCCGTGCGCGCCTTCCGCGCCGCGCAGGGGCTGCCGCCCGCCGACGAGGTGGACGCCGACGCGTACGCGCGCCTCGCGGAGGCGGCCGGCGCGCGCGAGCCGCTCGCGACCTACACGCTCACTGCCGCCGACGTCCGCGGCCCGTACCGCAAGCTGCCCGCGGGCACGTACGCGAAGGCGCGGCTCGACTGCCTGTGCTACCAGTCGCTGCTCGAGATGCTGGGCGAGCGCTTCCACGTCGCGCCCGACGTGCTGCGGCGCCTCAATCCCGACGTGCGCTTCGCGCGCGCGACGGCCGGCACCGCGATCGTCGTCCCCAACGTCGCCCGCCGCTCGCCGGGCGAGGTCGCGCCGCGGCTGGCGCGCCTGGTCGTCGACCGGCGCGAGGGCTCGCTGCGCGGCGAGGACGCCGCGGGCCGCACGCTCTTCTGGATGCCGGTCAGCGTCGGCAGCCCCGAGGAGCCGTCGCCGAGCGGGCGGCTGAAGGTCGTGAGCATCACCCGCGACCCGCACTACCACTACAACCCGCGCGTCCTCGGCGACGTCCCGGACTCGCGGCCGGACGCGCACCTGCCGCCGGGCCCCAACTCGCCCGTCGGCGTGCTCTGGATGCAGCTCTCGAAGGCGCACGTCGGCATCCACGGCACGGCCGAGCCGGAGCTGGTGGGCCCGGGGATGTCGCACGGGTGCGTGCGCGTGACCAACTGGGACGCGCGCTGGCTGGCGTCGGTCGCGCGGCCGGGGCTGGAGGTCCGCTTCCTGTGACGGCGCTTGACCGGGGCGCGGCGACCGTCTTTCGTGCGGGCATGGCCGACGCCCCCACCCCGCCGCTCCCGCCCACCATCGAGCGCACGCTGGCGCGCTTCCGCGCCCTCGGGCGCGAGGAGAAGATGCAGGCGCTGGTGGGGTACGCGCGGAAGCTGGAGCCGCTGCCGCCGCGCTACGCGGAGATGGACCGCGCCGCGTTCACGGTGCCCGAGTGCCAGACGCGCGTCGACATCTTCCCCGAGCAGCGCGACGACGGCACGCTCCACTTCTACGCCGACGTCAATGTGCGGCAGTCGCCGACCATCGCGGCCGTGCTGGCGATCACCTTCCAGGCGGTCAACGACCAGCCGCCCGAGGTGACGCTCGCGCTCCCGTCCGACTACGTGCGGCAGCTGATGGAGGGCGTGGGGCTGCACACGCGCGAGGTGGGGCTGCAGGCGATGGTGCAGCGCCTCAAGCGCCACGCGGCCGAGGCCCGCGCCGCGGCCTGACCGACCCGTCCGACGATCCCCGACCGCCCGCGGCGCGCCCCGACGGCGCGCCGCTCCACTTTTCCGCCGCAGCATCCCATGGACCGCATCACGATCACCGTCCGCAACAACGGCTCGCTCTTCATCTCGGGCGACGACATGGCGAAGGTCCGCCTGGTCGACCACGAGGGCAACGAGATCTCGACCGAGGGGCGCAAGGCGATCTCGCTCTGCCGCTGCGGCGGCTCGACCAAGAAGCCGTTCTGCGACGGGACGCACAGCAAGATCGGCTTCGTGGGCGCGATCGCGGCCCAGCAGGCGTTCGACGCCGCGAAGGCGGCGGGCGCCCCGGCCCCGGCCGCGACCGAGGCGGCGGCCAGCGCGGCGGCGGCCAGCGCGGCCGCGTCGGTCCCCGCCCCGGACGCCCCGACGGGCGGGTCGGTCAACGGCTGACCCCGCGTCCCGGGCCGGCGCGAGTAGATTGCCCGCATGCAGCGTCTCGTCACCGCCTGGGTCTGGACCCTGTGGGTCCTGATCGTCCTCGTCGGCTTCCCGATCATCTGCCTCGTCTTCGCGTGCACGGCCCCGTTCGACAAGGGGCGGTACGCGCCGGGCCGCGTGTTCCGCTTCTTCGGGAGCCTGGGCGCACGGCTCAACCCGTGGTGGCACTTCCACACCACGGGCGTGCGGATCGCGGACCCGCGCCGGCCCTACGTCGTCGTCTCGAACCACGAGTCGTACGCCGACATCTTCCTGCTGTGCTACCTGCCGTGGGAGATGAAGTGGCTGGCCAAGAAGACGATCTTCAACATCCCCGTGATGGGGTGGATCATGCGCATGGCCGGCGACGTGCCGCTCGTGCGCGGGAACCGCGCGAGCGCGATCGGCGCGCTGGCCCGCTGCCGCGACCGGCTGGCGCGGCGCGCGTCGGTGATGGTCTTCCCCGAGGGCTCGCGCTCCAACACCGACGACCTGCTCTCGTTCAAGGACGGCGCGTTCGCGCTCGCCGTCGAGTCGCAGGTCCCGCTGCTGCCGATCGCGGTCGCCGGCACGCGCCACGCGATGGCCAAGCACTCGTTCCGCGTGCAGCGGGCGACGGCCGCGTGCCGCGTGCTGCCGCCCATCGACACGACGGGGCTCACCTCCGGCGACGTGCCGGCGCTGCGCGAGCACGTGCGCTCGCTGATCGACGGCGCGCGCCGCGAGCTGCTGGCCGAGCTGCGCGCGGGGCACCGGCTGCCGGCGCTCGCGCCCGCGCCCGAGCCGGCGCCGCTGCGGCTCGCGCCGTCGCTGGCCGGCGAGGCGCGGTGACGCCGGCGCCCGGTCGATGACCGACCCCACCGCGCGCACGTCCGAGACGCCCGGGGCGCCCGCGGCGTCGATGGAGGTCGCGCCGCCGGCGACGCTCGACGCGCTCGAGGAGCGCCTCTCCCGGCCCACGGGCGGCGTGCGGGCGGTCCTCGGCCGCTACCAGGGCGACGTCGTGCTGCTGGGCGCGGGCGGGAAGATGGGGCTGTCGCTGGCGCGCATGGTGCGCCGCGCGCTGGACGACCTGGGCGGCGTGCAGGCCGACCGCCGCGTGATCGCGGTGTCGCGCTTCGGCGACCCGGTGGCCCGGCGCGCGTTCGACGCCGCCCGCGTCGAGACCGTCGCCGCCGACCTGCTCGACCGGCGCGCGGTGGCCGCCCTGCCCGACGCGCCGCTCGTCGTCTACATGGCGGGGCTCAAGTTCGGCACCGCCGACGCGCCGACGCGCATGTGGGCCACCAACACGGTGGCGCCGCTGCTGGCCGCCGAGCGCTACGCCCGGTCGCGCATCGTCGCCTTCTCGACGGGGAACGTCTATCCGCGCACCGCGGCGCCGGGGCGCGGCGCGGCCGAGGACCATCCGCTGACGCCCGTGGGCGAGTACGCGAACGCGTGCGTCGCCCGCGAGCGCGTGCTGGAGTGGGCGTGCGAGCGCAGCGCGACGCCGCTGGCGCTGGTGCGCCTGAGCTACGCGGTGGACCTGCGCTACGGCGTGCTGGTGGACATCGCGCAGAAGGTGCTGCGCCGCGAGCCGGTGGACGTGCGCACGGGCTGGGTGAACGTGATCTGGCAGGGCGACGCGAACGCGCAGGCGCTGCAGGCGTTCGCGCGCTGCGACGTGCCGGCGTTCGCGATCAACGTCACGGGCCCGGACGCGCTGCCGGTGGCCGAGATCGCGCGCCGCTTCGGGCAGCGCTTCAAGCG
>CBHYLO010000523.1:0-3706 GCA_966128675.1 uncultured bacterium
TGACGCCCCACGCTCGGCGCTCGGCGCTCGGCGCTTACGTCGTCGCCGCGACCACGCCCGTGCGCGCTCACGGCGCGTTACGACGGGACAACGTCCGGAAGTATTCCTCCACGCCGTCGGCGACCGCCCGCGCGTACAGCTCGCGCCCTTCCGGCGACCGCAGCGACGCCTCCTGCTCCGGGAACATCAGGAACAGCCCCTCGGTCAGGATCGCCGGCATCCACGGCGGCCGCGCGACGGCGAGGTTCTGGTAGTGGATGCCGATGTCGCGCACGCGGAAGCGGCGCACCATCTCGCGCTGCACCAGCCGCGCGAGCGGCTCGGAGTGCTGGTGGAAGAACAGCGTGCTGGTGCCCGCGTTCGCGTACGGGTTCACGCCGTCGGGGAACGCGTTGAGGTGGATCGACACGAACGCGTGGCCGTTGGCGCGGCGCGCCATGATCCCGCGGTCGCCGAGCGGCACCGGGTCGGCCGTCGTGCGCGTCATGACGACCGTCGCGCCGCGCTGCTGCAGCAGGTCGCGCACGCGCTCCGCGACGGGCAGCACGGCGACCGGCTCCCACAGCCCCGTGGGGCCCGTCGCGCCGCCGGGCGGATGTCCCGCGTCGACGACGATCCGCATCCCGCGCAGCGGCCGCGCCGGATCGACCGCGGGCGTGCGCCGCACGCGCAGCACGAAGCCGCGCGCGGGATCCCACATCGCCAGGTAGCCGAACGGATCCTCCGACAGCCGCAGCGTCACGCGCACGCGGTCGGTGGCCTCCTGCTCCCACACGACCTGCCGCACGAGCGAGTCCGTCGCCGTCCCCCACAGCGGGAGGATGTCGGGCGACAGCGTCGTGCCGTACAGCACGAGGTCGATCTCGCGCCCGCGCTCGACGATCTGGTACGGCGGCCGCTCGGCCAGCGGGACGAGGAAGTCCACCCACTCCGCGGCCGGCGCCACGCGCGCGCCGCCGGCCACGCGCCGCGGCGGCGACCAGCCCGCGGGCAGCGCGACGACCTCGCCGCTGTCGACCCACACCTCCAGCTGCTGGTCGAGCCGCACGCGCGTCATGGCGCCCTGCATGCCCGTGCGCTCGACCGGCGTGCCGGGCGCGAAGAACCACTTGTACGTGCCGTCCGGCGTCGGGCGGCCGACGACCACGCGGTCGGTGTCGGGGACCGCCGTCACGCGTCCGAGCTGCACCCAGTCGCGCGCGAGCGCGCCCGAGTCCGCGACCGACACGCGGCCCACGCGCAGCCGCACCGTGTCGGCGTCGCGCGCGACCAGCACGCGCGCCTCGCTCGCCTGCGCCAGCGCGCGCGCCGGCACCTCGGTCACCCACGTCGTCGCGGCGTCCTCGCCGGTCGCGGCGGCGGCGCCGCGCGCCACCGCCGCGTCCACGAGCGGCACCCGCCGGTCGCCGTCGAGCGCGAGCCACGCGGTCGCGTTGCGCGGCGCGCGCACCGTCACGCGCACCGGCTCGTCGGCGCGGAGCACGCTGCGCCCCGCGGGGCTCACGCTGCCGCTGTCGACGACCAGCCGCCCGGTCGCCGGGAAGGTGCGGCGCGCCGGCACGCGCACCGGCACCGTCCGGCGCGCCGACTCGGCGCCGCGCGTGGCCACCAGCTCGTAGCGCGGCGCGGCGGCCGGCGGCACCGGCAGGAAGGCGAGGAAGGCGCCGTTGGGAGCCACGGGCACGGCCGCGCCGTTGATCGTCAGCGTCGCGTCGCCGCTGCCGACCGACCCGAAGATGAAGGTCGAGTCGCGGGGCCCGACCGACGCCTGCGCCCCGGGCGAGACGACGCGGATGTCGAGCGGCCGGCCGGTGACCGCCGGGACGGGCGGGAGGCCCACGGGACCGGCCTCGGGGGTCGGCGCGGCGGCCGGCGCGGCGCCCCGTCCGGGCGCGCAGGCGGCGAGCAGGGCGAGCACGAACGGCGGCAACAGGGCCGCATGGCGGGCGCGAGCGGGGCGGCGGATCATCGGCGGAAGGTACTCGGCGGCCGTGAACGCGGCGAAGGGGCGCGCACGCGACCGTCCTGCCTGATTGCCTCCCCTCCGGTGGGTCTCTACCTTCGACCACGCATGGCACCGTTCGACGTCCGCCGACCCGCCGCCCCGCGTGCCTCCGGGATCTCCCGGAGGGGCGGGCCGCGTCCCACCCACGGGCCGCGCGCTCTCCCACGCGGCCGCGGAACCTCGGCGCGCCTCCGCCGTAGTGGGCTCATGCAGCCGACTCCCAGCCGACCGGACGCGTGAGCACCGGTCTTCCCCACCCCTCGCTGCCGGAGGCCGAGCAGGCCTCCGACGAGACGCGCGCCTCCGCGGCTCCCGTGCGCGACGGCGTCGTCTCCGTGCAGGTGTGCGCGCTGACCGACGTCGGCCGCACCCGCGAGCACAACGAGGACGCGTTCCTCGTGGGCGACCTGGGCCACCCCGAGCCGCTGACCTTCCTCGACGACGCGGCGGCGATCAGCGGGACGCAGGACGTCCGCGTCCGCGAGATCGAGCCCACCGGGCCGGGGCTGCTCTTCCTGGTGGCCGACGGGCTGGGCGGCGCGGCCGCCGGCGAGATCGCCAGCCGCATGGGCGCGCGCGCCGTGTTCGACGCGATGCGCGTGCGGCTCCCCGAGGCGGGCGAGAACGCGGAGGACTTCGCGATCGCCCTCCGCGACGCCGTGCTCTCGGCCAACTCGGCCATCCACCAGCACGCGGCCAAGCACGCGGAGCTGCGCGGCATGGGCACGACGCTCACGGCCGCGGCGCTGCACGGCGACACGCTCTTCCTGGCGCAGGTCGGCGACAGTCGCGCGTACCTGCTGCGTGACGGCGTGATGCAGCAGCTGACGAAGGACCAGTCGCTGATGCAGAAGCTGGTGGAGGCCGGCGAGATCACGCCCGAGCAGGCCGAGACCAGCGTGCGCCGCAACATCATCCTGCAGGCGCTGGGGCCGGAGGCGAGCGTGAAGGTCGACCTCACGCACCAGCCCATCCGCCGCGGCGACCTGCTGCTGCTGTGCAGCGACGGGCTGTCGGGCCAGGTGCGCACGCCCGAGCTCGCGGATGCCACCGCGCAGGCCCCCGACCTCGCCGCGCTGTGCCGCGAGCTGATCGCGCGCGCCAACGCGACCGGCGGCCCGGACAACATCACGGTCGTCGCCGCGCGCTTCGACGGCGAGGGGCTGGCCGACGCGTCGGTCCAGGACGCGGTGGGCCACCAGCGCTACCCGATCGGCACGCCGACGCCCGAGACGCCGCTCTCGCCCGTGGTGGGCCGGATGCCCGAGCGCCCCAAGTCGCTCGAGATGCCCGCCGTCGTGCGGCCAACGCCCGAGACTCCCGCGGCGCCCGCCGTGCCGCCGGTGGACCTGGCCGACCGGCAGGACCGCGCCAAGGTCGTCTACGCGGGGCTCGCGCTGCTGGCCGTGGTGCTGGCCGCGCTGCTCGCCTGGCGGCTGCTGAAGCCCTGACGCCTCAGGCGCGCCCTCAGGCGCGCCGCGCCAGCAGCCAGCGCGCGACGGCCTGCTGCATCGCGCGGTCGCCCGACCAGCCGCACACCACCGGCGCGTCGCCAGGGATCGTCCCGACCAGGCGCGGATGGTCGAACTGCAGCACGATGGCCGGTCGCCCCGCCGCCCGCGCCTCGTCGCAGGCCGCGCGCACCGCCGCCAGCGACTCGGGCGCGTAGCCCGCGCGCCCCTTCCACGGGCGCACCTCGCC
>CBHYLO010000524.1:0-3704 GCA_966128675.1 uncultured bacterium
GCCGTCGCCGTCGGACCAGTACGCGGTGGCGGACTGAGAGCTGCGGGCTGCGGGCGGCGGATCCTGAACGGCGAACTGCTCTGACAGGATGATGGGATGACGAGGAGGCTCCGCGCGGCGCGTCGTTCCATGCGCTCTGCGGAGCCTCCTGGTCATCCTGTCGTCCGGTCGAATGCCGTTCGCTCGTCAGGGGCCGGCGCGCCCTGCCATAGTCGGCGAACGAGGGGCTACGGATGCTCCGGATGATACGGATGCTCCGGATCGCTCCTCGGAGTGCACGGAGCGTCGCCGCCACGAGGGGCGATCCGTCTCATCCGCTCGATCCGGAGCATCCGTAGCCGAACGAGTAGTTCGCGTTCGCGGGCCACGACGCCGGCCGCCGAGGGCTCGGAGCCGATCCGCAGCCCGCAGTCCGCAGCCGTCAGCGCTCGTCGCCCAGCCGCCGGTCGCCCGCGAGGTAGTGCGTCACGTAGTCGCGCACCGCGTCCGCCAGCGGCGTGACCGGCGCGGTGTAGCCCGCGGCGCGCAGCCGGCCGATGTCGGCCTGCGTGTGGTACTGGTACTTGTCGCGGATCGCGAGCGGCATGTCCACGTACTCGATGCGCGGCGCGCGGCCCATCGCCGCGAACAGCGCGGCGGCCAGCTCGTTCCAGCTGTTCGCGACGCCGCTGCCGAGGTTGTAGAGCCCCGACGCCGACGGCGCCGCCGCGAGGTGCAGCGTCATCGCCACGCAGTCCTTCACGTACAGGAAGTCGCGCGTCTGCTCGCCGTCCCGGTAGTCCGGGCGGTGGCTGCGGAACAGCTTCACGCTGCCCGACTCCTCGACCTGCCCGAACGCCTTGTGCACGAGCGAGCGCATGTCGCCCTTGTGCGCCTCGTTGGGGCCGAAGACGTTGAAGAACTTGCAGCCCACCATGCGGTCGAGCACTCCGTGCCGCGCGGCCCACAGGTCGAGCAGGTGCTTCGAGTAGCCGTACGCGTTGAGCGGGCGCAGGCGCTGCAGCGACGCCGGGTCCTGCGCGCGGTCGTCCATCCCCTGCGCGCCGTCGCCGTACGTCGCCGCCGACGACGCGTAGACGAAGCGCACCTGCCGCGGCACCGCCCACTGCGCGAGCGCCTTCGTGAACTCGAAGTTGTTGCGCGCCAGGTACGTCGCGTCGCGCTCCGTCGTCGCGGAGCAGGCGCCCATGTGCAGCACGCAGTCGAAGTCGCCGAGCGCGCCGCTGGCGAGCCGCGGCATCAGGTCGTCGGCCTCGAGGTAGTCCTCGAACGCGAGCGGCACGAGGTTGCGCCACTTCTCGTCGGTGCCGAGGCGGTCGACGATCACGACGCGGTCGACGCCGCGCCGGTTCAGCGCCCACACGAGCGCGGAGCCGATGAACCCCGCGCCGCCGGTCACCAGCACGCGCGAGAAGGGGAGCGGCGACTGGTCGCCGGACGCGGGAAGCGGGGGGGCTGGCTGCTCGGGCATGCGCGAAAGCTAATGCGCCCGGGACCCGCCTCCGATCGCCGAACCGAACCCCTGGGGCTCTCCGCGCCTCTCACCGGTGCGCGGCGGCAGCCCGCCGGCCGCGCCCTCCCACGCATCGCCCGGAGCCGACCATGTCGACCCCTTCCTCGCCCCTGGTCTCGACGCGCGTCGCCGTCATCGCGTTCGCCGTCGTCGAGGCGATCGTGCTCGCCTGGATGCTCTTCCCGCGCCGCTGACCTCCCCGACCGGAGCCCCATGACCGCCCCCGCCCAGACGCCCGATCTCGACCGGATCCGCGAGCGCGTCCTCGACCGCATGGAGCGCGGCGAGCGCGTCACCAAGCTCGCGATCCTCGGCGCCGCCGTGTTCGAGCTGCTGCTGTTCGTCGTCGCCTTCCGCCTGGTGGACTGGCGCGACCCCGTGCAGAAGCTCCTCTTCGTCTTCTCCGTCCTGAGCTACACGATCCTCGCGCTGGGGCTCGTCGCCCTCGGCGGCCACGTGTCGCGCTCCGTCGCGCGCGTGCTGGCCGCGCTGGAGCCGGCCGCGCGCGACTGACGTCCGTCCTCCGCCCGTGCCCGCGACGCACGACGCCCTCTCGCCGCTGCAGGTCGCGCGCGCCCAGACCGGCGACCGCACGGCGCTCGACCGGCTGCTGGCGGCGCTGCAGGCGCCGCTCTACGCGCACGTGCGCGGGCTGCTGGACGGCGACGCGCACGCGGCGGAGGACGTGCTGCAGGACGTGCTGCTGACGATCTGCCGCCGGCTGTCCGCGCTGCGCGAGCCGCGGCTGGCGCGCGCGTGGGCGTACCGCATCGCGACGCGCGAGGCCGTGCGCCGCGCCCGGCGCGATCGTCGATACACGCCGGACGCCGATCCGGACGCGCTGGACGCGGTGGCCGCGCCGACCCACGAGCCGGCGTTCGAGCCCGAGCTGGTGGCCGCGCTGCCCGGCGCGCTGGCGGGGCTGCCGCGCGCCAGCGGCACGGTGCTGCGGCTGCACTACCTCGACGGCCTGACGTACGGCGAGATCGCCGAGGCGCTCGAGATCCCGCTCGGCACCGTGAAGTCGCGGCTGGCCTACGGGCTGGCGGCGCTGCGCGCGCGACTGGGGCCGCTGGCGCGCTGACGACGCGCGCCGCCGGCGCTCAGAGCGCCCAGCGCACGCCGAGCGTCCCGGCCACCGACCGCCAGCGGCTGCCGGGCGTGCCCTCGCGCGCGACGCCGCCGTCGTACGCGTCCAGCTCCGCGCGCAGCGCGCGCCCGGGACCGACGGGCACCAGCAGCTGCGCCCACGCGCGCGCGGCGCCCGTCCAGCGGCCCGTCGCCTCGTCGAACGGCGTCACGCGCTGCGCGCCGGCGCCCAGGTCGAGCGCCAGCGCCACGCCGCGCGCGCTCTCGCGCTCGAGGTACGCGCCGACCTCGGTGACGTCCGCACGTCGCGGCGCGAAGAAGCCGAGCGTGCTCGCGTGGTCGAAGCCCAGCCGCTGCCCGCCGAGCGAGAGCTCGCCCCAGCCCGCGACCGGATGCACGAGCGCGCCGCCGAGCGTCGTGCGCGTCGCCCGCGCGCCACCGGCCGCGAAGCCGGCGACGCGCCCCATCGCGCGCGCGCGCAGGCCGCGCGTCAGCGGCACCTCGCCCTGCACGGCGGCGTCGCTGCGCACGACGCCGTTGCGCGCCAGCAGCGGCGTCGCGTCCAGCAGCGCGCGGCTCGCGCGCACGTCGAGCAGCGGCCCGCCGGCGGGGGCGCGCCACTGCAGGCGCGCGCTGCCGACCGGCACGACGCGCGCGAGCGCCTCGGTCACGACGGTGGTCGTCGGCGTGGACGGCGTCGTGGGCGTCGTGGGCGCCGGCGTCGTGGGGCGTCCGCCGTTGCCGTTGCCGTTCCCCGGGCGCGAGGGCGTCGTGGGAGTCGGGGGCGCGGTGGGCGCGTCGGGCGCGGCGACCAGCGCCACGCGCGCCCGCGCGTGCGCGCGCTGCACGCCGCCGCCGAGGTCCAGCCGCAGCGTGGCGCGCGGCCGCCACGCGAGGTCCACGCGCGCGCCGTCGGTCGTCACCGTGTCGTCCACCGCCGTGCCGCGCACCAGCGAGGCGGCGAGCGTCGTGCGCAGCGCGCAGGCCGGCGGCAGCGTCACCGCCACGCCGCCGCCCAGGCGCACGTTGTCGTCCGAGTCGCGCGAGCCGAGCGCCTGCGGCTCGATCACGGCGGCCGTCGCGCGGCGCCACGCGGCGATGC
>CBHYLO010000525.1:0-3692 GCA_966128675.1 uncultured bacterium
CGAGTCGTTCCAGTCGGCGGCGCGGGAGTGACGGCTGCGGACTGCGGACTGCGGATCTGACTGACGAACCGCTTGAGGCAGGATGACGAGGAGGCTCCGCGCGGTGCGTCGTTGCATGCGCTCCGCGGAGCCTCCTCGTCATCCTGTCATCGTGTCCGGCTCTCGCAGTTCAGGGTCCGACGCGCCATCCGCTTGTCGGCGAACCGTGGGCTACGGATGCTCCGGATGAGACGGATCCTGCGGATCGCTCCTCGGAGAGCACGGGGCGTCGCCGCCACGCGGAGCGATCCGTCTCATCCGCCCGATCCGGAGCATCCGTAGTCCCCACGAGTAGTTCGTGCGGGCCGGGTGCGACGCCGGCCGCCGAGGGCACGGAGCGAGGGATCCGCAGCCCGCAGCGCCGTTCACGCCTTGAACTTCGCGATCGCCGCGCGCGTGAACTCCGACAGCACCAGCCGGCCGCTGATCTGCGCGCGCTCGGCGAGCAGCTCGTCCCAGTGCTCCGTGCCCGCCCAGACGACGCGCTTGATCTCGGCCATCGCCTCGGGGTTGAAGCCGGCGAGGCGGCGGGCCATCGCGTCCACGGCGTCGTCCAGCTCCGCGCCGTGCTCCACGACGCGCGCGTACAGCCCGTGCTGGTGCGCCCAGCGCGCGTCGCGCCAGTCGGCGTCCACCGACATCGCGCCGAAGGCGGCGTTGCCGACGCGCTTCTCGATCACCGGGCCGACCACGAACGGGCCGATCCCGACGGCCAGCTCGCTCAGCTTGCAGGCCGCGCCCGCGGTCGCGATCGCGTAGTCCGACGCCGCCACCAGCCCGACGCCGCCGCCGGTCGTCTTGCCCTGCACGCGCGTCACGACGAACTGCGGCGCCCGGATCATCGCCAGGATGACGCCCGCGAAGCCGCTGAAGAACTCGCGGCCGCGCTCCGGGCCGTCGATCGCCACCAGCTCGTCGAACGACGCGCCGGCGCAGAATGGGCCGTGGCCGGCGCTGCGCAGGACGATCACGCGCGTCGCCGGATCCTGCCCGACCTCGCGGATGCGGGCGGCCAGCGCGCGGAGCAGGGAGCCCGGGAGCGAGTTGCTCTTCGGGTGGCCGAAGCGGACGGTCGCGACGCCGTCGGCGGTGTGGACGTCCACCGCGCCCTCGGGCGGCAGCGGCGGCTCGGGGCGCGGGGGCGCGGCGGGCGTGCGGATGTCGGGCGACATGGGTCTCGGAGAGGGGCTGGCCACGCGGCCGGCGCGGGGCTGAACCCGCGGGCGGGACGTCTGCGTTGGGCCTACGACGCGGGGTATATTACCACCCAGACCAGCGCGACCGGCCGGGGCGACGACGCCCGCCGGCCGCCCGCGCCACCCGAGGAGCATCGCCGTGACCCAGCAGGCCACCCCGACCGAGGATCCCGCCCTGCTCGCCGAGTTCGAGGCGCGCATCGCGCGCGGCGAGTCGATCGAGCCCAAGGACTGGATGCCCGAGCGCTACCGCCGGCAGCTCCTGCGCATGATGTCGCAGCACGCGCACTCCGAGGTCGTCGGCATGCTGCCCGAGGGCAACTGGATCACCCGCGCCCCCAGCCTGCGCCGCAAGCTGTCGCTCCTCGCCAAGGTGCAGGACGAGGCGGGCCACGGGCTATACATCTACTGCGGCACCGAGACGCTCGGCGTCGACCGGCAGCAGCTGCTCGAGGAGCTGATCACCGGCAAGGCGAAGTACTCGAGCATCTTCAACTACCCGACGCTGACGTGGGCCGACATGGGCGTCATCGGGTGGTTCGTCGACGGCGCCGCGATCGTCAACCAGACGGCGCTCGCCAAGCACTGCTCGTACGGCCCGTACAAGCGCGCGATGGTCCGCGTCTGCAAGGAAGAGAACTTCCACAAGAAGCAGGGCTTCGAGAGCGTCGCCGCCCTGGCCGCGGGCACGCCCGCGCAGCACGCGATGGTGCAGGACGCCGTGGACCGCTGGTGGTGGCCGACCCTCATGATGTTCGGGCCGCCCGACAGCGACTCGCCGAACAGCGCGGAGCTGCTCCGCTGGGGCGTGAAGAAGTACACGAACGACGAGCTGCGGCAGCGCTTCGTGAACCTCACCATCCCGCAGGCGCAGGCGGTCGGCCTGACGCTCCCCGACCCGTCGCTGCGCTTCGACGAGGCGACGGGCAACTGGGTGTTCGGCGCGATCGACTGGGACGAGTTCTGGCAGGTGGTGAAGGGTGACGGCCCGTGCAACCGCGAGCGCGTGGCGGCCCGCCGCGCGGCGCACGAGGACGGCGAGTGGGTGCGCGCGGCCGCGACCGCGCACGCCGAGAAGACGGTGGCCCGCGGCGCGACGCGCGCGGCCTGAGGCACTGACGCATCCATACGCCAACGGGAGCGAGCGTGTACGGAACCGTGTTGCCGGTCGGCGAGGGCGCCGGCCAGGAGCAGGACCCCACGACCAAGGTGCCGGCGACGGGCGCGCCCGCGGGCGCCGAGATCGTCGACGGCCAGTGGCAGCTGTGGGAGGTGTTCACGCAGGAGGCGCAGGGCGCGCCGCACGAGCACGCGGGCTCGGTGCGCGCCACCGACGCCGGCCACGCGCTGCAGAACGCGCGCGACGTCTACGGCCGCCGCGGGAAGGTGATCAGCATGTGGGTCGTGCCCACGGGCGCGATCGCCGCCAGCTCGCCGAGCGACACCGGGCCGTTCTTCGACCCGATGAACGACCGGCCGTACGTGCACCCGCACTTCTACAAGGCGCCGCGCGGCGTCCGGGGCGTGTGAGCGAGCGCGTGAGCGAGCCTGTGAGCGAGCCTGTGAGCGAGCCTGTGAGCGAGACCGAGAGCCCCGCGCCGTCGAGCGCGCCCGTCGCCGCCGCGCCCGCGCAGGCCACCGCCGGCATCGTCGCCGACCCGCTGGTCGAGTACCTGATCCGCCACGGCGACGACCGCCTGGTCCTCGGCCACCGCCTCTCCGAGTGGTGCGGCCACGCGCCGATCCTCGAGGAGGACATCGCGCTCGGCAACATCGCGCTCGACCTGCTGGGGCAGGCGACCTCGCTGCTGGGGCTCGCGGCGGAGCAGGAGGGGAAGGGGCGCGACGCCGACGCGCTGGCGTTCTTCCGCGAGGCCGTCGAGTTCCGCAACGTGCAGCTGGTCGAGCTGCCGCGCGGCGACTTCGCCGTCACGCTGGTGCGCCAGTTCCTGTTCGACGCCTACGACGTGCTGCTGACCGAGGCGCTGTCACGCAGCGCGCACGCGCCGCTCGCCGGCGTGATGGCGAAGGCGCACAAGGAGGCCCGCTACCACGTGCGCCACAGCGGCGAGTGGGTCGTGCGCCTGGGCGACGGCACCGACGAGAGCCACCGCCGCGCGCAGCGCGCGCTCGACGACCTGTGGCGCTTCGCGTCGGAGCCGTTCGTGATGGACGACGTGGACCGCGCGATGCTCGCGGCCGGCGTCGGCGCGGACCTCGACGCGTTGCGGCCGCGCTGGGACGCGAGCGTGCGCGAGGTGATGGGCGAGGCGGGGCTCCAGATCCCCGGCGGCGCCTTCGCGGCGCGCGGCGGGCGCACGGGGCGGCACACCGAGCACCTCGGGCACTTGCTGGCCGAGATGCAGATCGTGGCCCGGTCGCACCCGGGCGCGACGTGGTAGACCGCCGTCGGCCGGGCGCGGCGCTGGACCCGGCCGCCCTGGCGCGCGCGCTCGG
>CBHYLO010000526.1:0-3687 GCA_966128675.1 uncultured bacterium
CGCGCGAGGCCGCCGGCGACGCGCAGCGGCGGCGGCGGCTGTCGTGGCGGCGGGGGGGCGGAGCGGCAACGGGCCGCCCCGCCCCCGCGTCGTCTCGCATCGATGCTCAGTCCATCATGCTCGCGGGCACCTTGCCGCCGTTCTCGGCCATCTTCTTCATGACCTGCTTGTGCAGCCAGACGTTCATCGTCGCGCTGTCGTTCATGTCGCCGGTGTAGCCCAGCTCCTTCGCGAGCTCCTTCCGCTCGGCCAGGCTGTTGTCCATGCCGAGCAGCGACATCAGGTCGACGATCGAGTGGCGCCAGTTGCTGCGGTGGCTCTGCTTCGCGTCCAGCGCCTCCATGATCGCCTCGACGTCGACGGTGGCCGGTGCGGCCGCGGCGGCGGGTGCGGGCGCGGGCGCCGGCGCGGCGCCCGGCGCGGGGATCGGCGGCAGCGAGGCGGGTGGCAGCGGCGCCGCCGGCGCCTCGTTGGCGTGCCCGCGCAGCTTGTCCCACAGCTTCCCGAAGATGCTCATGCGTCGTCTCGTGGATGGGGAGGAAGCACGACGGGGCGGACCGGCCGCGTCGCCGATCCGCCCCGCCGTGCCGTGATGACTTCAGCGGCCCGGACGATCCGTCGCGTCGCGGCCCGGCTGGCTGGCCGGGTTGCCGTCCACGCGGTCCTTCATGTCGTCCACCGTGTCGGCGGTCCGGTCGGCCAGTCGGCCACCCGCCGCGGCGGCGCCACCGAGCGCGCCGCCCACGGCGCCCGTCGCGCGGTCGATCGGGCCCGCGTTGGACGCGCGCGCCGCCGAGTCCGTGCTGTCGAGCCCCGGACGCGACGCCGGGTTGCCGTCCATGCGGTCCTTCATGTCGTCGAGCGTGTTGCCCACGCGCGCGCCGACGTTGCCCGCCATGCCGGCCATGCCCGAGGTCATGCCGCGCCCGCGGTCGTACGCGTCGCGCGCGTACGGGCGCACCGACGTCCAGTCGCCGTGCTTCGCGGCGACGTCGTTCGTCCAGCCGCGCTGCAGGTCCGTCTCGACGTCGTCGAAGCTGCGGCCCGAGTAGTCCGGGTTGCGGCCCGCGAGGTGGCCGAGCTGGTACGCGGGGCGCACGTCGTCGTAGTCGCGCGTCGTGCTCACGTCGGCCAGGTCGCGGCGCGTCGTGGTGTGGTGCTGCCGGTAGAAGCGGTCGTCGTCGTCCGTGTAGTCGTGCACGCCTTCCGCGACGGAGCGGCCCGCCCACCAGCCGCCGACCGCGCCCGCGAGCGCGCCGATCACCATGCCGACGGGGCCGCCGAGCGCGCCGACCGCGGCGCCGGCCGCGATGCCAGCCGTGCCGCCAACGCCTTCACCGACCAGGTTGCCGACGACGTTGCCGTCGTCCTTGCGCGGGTCGAGGTTGCTGCGCGTGTCGTCGTGAGACATCGGTCCTCTCCGTGATGAGTGGGATGGGTCCTGCAGCCCCCCTCACAGGGCAAGCATCAGTCCGCGCCGCCGGCACGGTCCGGCCCGGCACGTCGGGCGCGCGTCAGTAGCGCGTGCCCACCCGGAACACGAACGGCTGCCGCACGGTGAGCCCGACCGCGTGCGCGCGCAGCTGCGCCGGCACGAAGCGCAGCGACGGCAGCACGCCGCGCACGGCCTGCGTGAACAGCGAGTCCGTGCTCTGCACGACCTGCAGCGACGCGAGGTCCACGGCGCCGGTGCTGTCGATGCGGAACTCGACGACGACGCGCCCGCCCCTGCGCGCGCGCGCGAGCGTCGTCGGATACGACGGCAGCGGATTGCCGACGAGCGGGATCGGGAGCACGTCCACCTGCGCGTGCGCGAGCGCCGGCGTCAGCCCCAGCGCGCCGCCGACGCCCGGCAGGTCGGGCAGCAGCTCCTCCGCGTTCATGCGCGTGAAGTCCTCGGGGCGCGACACGGCGCGCGACCGATCCGGCGCGGAGGCGAGCACGCCGGCGACGAGCACGGTCGCCGCCTCCACCGCCGTCACGTCGGGCAGGACGATGTCGGGGACGCGCGGGGGCGGCGACGGCCGCTCCGTCTCGGGCGCCTCGGGCGGCACCACCTCGCCGAACGCGTCGCCGGTCGCGCGGCCGCCCGTCCCGCCGCCGGCGGCGCCGCGCCGCGCGCCGTCGCGCCCCGGCACCCCGTACGCGCTCGGCGGACGCTCGTCGGGGCGCGCGAGGCCGGTGCCCGGCCCCTCGACGACCCCGACCCAGTGGAGCCGCTCGCCGCCGCCCCGACCGGCGGGCCGGAAGACGACCTGTGTCGCCGTGGCGTCGTCCGCCGACGCGACGCCGGGCCCGTCCCCGCCGACCACGAGCGCGCCGAGCAGTGCGGCGTGCGCGGTGAGGCTCACGACCGTGCCGGCGACCGGCACCGGGAGAGGGCGCGGCAGCGCCCGCACGTGCTGTAGCATCGGGACCTCGCTCCGGGACCGACCCGGCGGCGCCGACTCGGCGTCGTGCACTTATGGTGCACGAGCCGCGCCGGCGCCAGAGCGCCCCGCGCGCCCCGCAGCGCGCCTCAGCGCGCCTCAGCGCGCCGGCGCGCTCACGGCGGCCGCGATCAGCCGCGCCAGCGCCGACAGGTCGCGCAGGTCCAGCACCTCCGCCGGCGAGTGGCTGTAGCGGCCCGGCCACGACAGGCCCGCGCCCACCGCGCCCGCCGCCGCGAACGGCGTGGCGTCCGTGCTCCCGTGCGTCGTGCCGACCTGCAGCGGCACGCCCGCCGCGCGCGCCGCCCGCTCCACGCGCGTGCGCTCGTCGCGCGACGACATCGAGCCGTCGTCGAGCGCGCGCAGCACCGGCCCGGCGCCGAGCGGCACGTACGCGAACGTCGGCCGCTCGAGCGGCGTGTCCGACGAGACGAAGGTGTCCACCGCGTAGGCGCGGCGCACCGACGGCGCGAGCCGCCGCGCGAGCGCCGTCGCGCCCACCAGCCCGCCCTCCTCGCCCACCGACCAGGCGAATATCACCGTGTGGTCCAGCCGCGCGGGATCGATCGCGCGCAGCGCGAGCAGCAGCGCCGTCGAGCCCGCGCGGTCGTCCAGCGAGCGCGCGGTGAAGCGCGTGGCGCCCAGCCGCAGGCCGCGCTTGTAGCCGGTGACTCCCTGCCCCACGCGCACGCCGCGCGCGACCAGCGCGGCGGAGTCGACGCCGAACCACGCCGTCATCGCGTTGGCGCGCGGCGCGCGCACCGTCGCGGAGTCGCGCGGCACGAACACGCCCGGCAGCGACGGCGGGGCCGCCGCATCGCCGTCGCGGTCGAAGTGCAGCAGCGCCGGCTGGCCCTCCCACGCCGAGGGGATCACGCCGCCGCGCGCGACGAGCGACACGCGCCCGTCGGGCAGGATCGCGCCGATCGTGTACGCCACCTCGTCCAGGTGCGCGACGACGACGGTCGTGTCGCGCGCCGGCCCGACCGCCACGAGCAGGTTGCCGACGGAGTCGACGGTCGCGCGCTCGCGCGCCCACGCGGGGAGCTGCGCGCGCACCGCGTCGCGCACGCGCCACTCGCGCATCGGCACGCCGGGAAGCTCCGCCAGCGCGCGCAGCGTGGCCGCGAGCGCCGACAGCGAGTCGCGCCGCTCGGGCGCGGCCTCGCGCGCGCCGCCGTCGGGCACCAGCCAGCGCGCGTCGGCCGGCGCGACCGCCGCGGCCACCCCCACCCCGACGCGCACCGCCTCCCCGTCG
>CBHYLO010000527.1:0-3684 GCA_966128675.1 uncultured bacterium
CCGACCGCATGCTGCGGATGTTCAAGCGGGAGGAGCAGCCCGCCGAGCGGCCCGCGGAGCGGCCCGCCGAGCTGCCGCCCGGGCACGAGGGCGCCAAGTGAGCGACGCGCGGACGCTCCTGACGCAGGCCAGCTACCTGGCCGCCAGCATCTTCTTCATCCTCGGCCTCAAGTCGCTGACGCGCCCCGACACCGCGCGGCGCGGCATGCAGCAGGCGGCGGTCGGCATGCTGCTGGCCATCGTCGGCACGCTCATCGTCCACGAGATCGTCGAGTACCGGTGGATCGTCGCCGGCCTCGTGCTCGGCAGCATCGTCGGCTGGCCGCTGGGCACGCGCGTGCCGATGACGGCGATGCCGCAGCGCATCGCGATCTCGCACATGTTCGGCGCGCTGGCGGCGTCGCTGGTGGGCATCGCGGAGTACATGCATCATGCGCGCGCCGGGGCGATCCCGCGGCCCCAGATGGCGGCCCTCGGCTTCGAGGTGCTGTTCGGCGCGCTCACGGTGACCGGCAGCTTCATGGCGTTCGGCAAGCTGCAGGAGTTCCTGCCGGGGCGCCCGATCACGTACCGCGGGCAGAACGTCGTCAACATCGCCGCGATGGCGGGCGCGGTGGTGCTCTGGCTGTGGCTCATCGCCGACCCGACGGCGACGTGGGCGTTCTGGGCGATGACCGCGCTCGCGTTCGTGATCGGCGTGTCGTTCGTGCTCCCCATCGGCGGCGCCGACATGCCGGTCGTCGTGTCGCTCCTCAACTCGTACGCCGGCCTCGCCGCCAGCGCGACGGGCTTCGCGATCGGCAACACGGTGCTCATCATCGCGGGCGCGCTGGACGGCGCGAGCGGCTTCATCCTCTCGATCATCATGTCGAAGGCGATGAACCGCTCGTTCGCCAACGTGCTGTTCGGCGCGTTCGGCGCCGCGCCCGCGACGAGCGCGAAGACCGCGGCCGGCCTCACGGTCAAGAGCGTGAGCGCGGAGGACGCGGCGATCCAGCTGGGCTACGCGGGGAAGGTGATCGTCGTGCCGGGCTACGGCATGGCGGTCGCGCAGGCGCAGCACGTCGTGCGCGAGCTGGCGGAGCTGATCGAGAAGAAGGGCGGGGAGGTGAAGTACGCGATCCACCCGGTCGCCGGCCGCATGCCGGGGCACATGAACGTGCTCCTGGCCGAGGCGAACGTGCCGTACGACAAGCTGTACGACATGGAGGAGATCAACGACGAGTTCTCCACGGCCGACGTGGCGCTGGTGATCGGCGCCAACGACGTCGTGAATCCGGCGGCGAAGACCGACAGGGGGTCGCCGATCTACGGCATGCCGGTGCTGAACGTGGACCAGGCGCGGAACGTCATCGTCATGAAGCGCAGCATGAACGCGGGCTTCGCCGGCATCGAGAACGAGCTATTCTACGCCGACAACACGCGGATGCTGTTCGGCGACGCGAAGACGATGCTCACGAAGCTGGTCACCGAGGTGAAATCGATATGATCCGGACGTTCCGCGCGCGGGCGGCGAGGGCCGCCGGCGCGCTGCTGCTCGCCCTCGCCGCCGCCTGCACCACCGACGAGAAGCCCGAGATGCCCCGCGCCCCCGGCAATCCCGACCCGGCCGCCAACACGTACGCGCCCGCGCTGGGCATCCAGCTGCCCGCGTTCTACAAGACGCCGAACGGCGTGTACTACCAGGACACGAAGGTCGGCACCGGGCTGGTCGCGGCGCCCGGCGCGCAGGTGACCGCGAAGTACACCGGCTGGCTCCCGGACGGCACGAAGTTCGACGGCGGCACCTTCCCGTTCCGCATCGGCGGCGGGATGGTCATCGCCGGCTGGGACGAGGGCATCCAGGGGATGAAGGTCGGCGGCGTGCGCAAGCTCGTGATCCCGGCCGCCCTGGGCTACGGCGCCGCCGGCGCGCCGCCCGACATCCCGCCCAACTCGACGCTCGTGTTCGAGGTGGAGCTGGTGGACGTCAAGTAGGGGGGCGGACTGCGGGCTGCGGATCTACGGCCGCTCGGGACGCGCCGTCGTGCCGACCCGCAGTTCCGCAGCCCGCAGCCCGCACTGCAGTTCAGATCCGCAGTCCGCAGCCCGCAGTCGTGCCGAGCTGACCCGTTCGCGAGTACGGCCCGTGCGTTACGTTGGGGCATGCCCGCCGCACCGCGCGCCCGCGGCAACGCCGCCGATCGGATCCTCGCCGCCGCCGCGGAGTGCGCGGGCGCGCTCGGCGTGGCGCAGGTCAGCATGCAGGCCGTCGCCGACGCGGCGGGCGTCAGCAAGGCGCTCATCCACTACCACTTCCGCGACCGCGACGAGCTCCTCGCGCGGCTCGCCGACTGGCTCTCGGGCGCGCTGATCCAGGGCGAGGCGCTGGCGCTCGACGACACCGACGCCACCAGCCAGCTCGACGCGCTCTGGCTCTGGCTCGAAGGCGAGCTCACGAGCGGTCGCCTGCGCGCGCTCGTCGGCCTGGGCCAGGAGCGCGGCGCGCCGGTGCACGAGGCGGTGCGGCGCTCGCGCGCGCTGCGCCGCGCGCAGGCCACGCAGACCATCGAGCGGCTGTTCGACGGGCTGTCGCTGCGCCCGCGCCTCCCCGCGCCGCTGATGGGCGACGTGTGGGTCGCGCTCGCCGACGGCCTCGCGGTCGAGGCGAGCATCGAGCCCGAGGCCAACCTGCGCCTGCGGTTCGACGTGTTCTGGCTCTCGGTCCTCAACCTGGCCGAATGAGCGGGACTCACCTGCGGCGCCCCGGCCTCCGGCGCGGCGGCGTGCTGCTGCGCGTGCTGCTGGCCGCGCTGCTGCTGATCGTCGGCACGTGGGCCGGCGCGCTGGTCGCCGTCTTCACCGTCGCCAACCGCGACGGCGCCCGCCCCGCCACCGCGATCATCGTCCTCGGCGCCGCGCAGTACGACGGGCGCCCGTCGCCGGTGCTGCGCGCGCGCCTCGACCACGCGATCGCGCTCTGGCACCGCGGGCTCGCGCCGCACCTCATCGTCACCGGCGGCCGCCGCGAGGGCGACCGCACCAGCGAGGCCGCCACCGGCCGCCGCTACGCGGTGCAGCACGGCGTGCCCGACGGCGCGATCCTCATGGAGAGCGAGGGGCGCACGACGGCCGAGTCGATGCGCGCGGCCGCGGCGCTGCTCGCAGAGCTGGAGCGCACCGCCGCCGCCGCGTCCGCGCGCGACCCGCAATCGCGCGACAGCTCGGTGGCCGGCGCGCCGATCGAGTCGCGCGGCGACGTCGCGCCCGCCGCGCCGCCCGCGCGCACCGCGATCCTCGTCAGCGACCCGTTCCACATGCTGCGCCTGCGCATGCTCGCGCGCCGCTACGGGATCGTCGCCTACACGTCGCCCACGCGCACCAGCCCCATCTCCGCCCACCGCAGCGCCGCGCTGGGCTACATGCTGCGCGAGTCGGTGAAGATCCCCGTCGTGTGGCTCATCGAGACGCGCGCGGACGAGGGGGCGGATCGGTAGGAGGGCAGCGGACTGCGGGCTGCCGATCCTGAACCCGGGCCCCGTCGCCGCGCCGGGCACGGGTCGGCGAACGAGGGGCTATGGATGCTCCGGATGCTCCGGACGAGAAGGATCATTCGGATCGCTCCGCGCGGCGGCGACGCGCCATGCGCCACGTGGAGCGATCCGTCTCATCCGCTCCATCCGGAGCATCCGTAGCCGAACGCGT
>CBHYLO010000528.1:0-3677 GCA_966128675.1 uncultured bacterium
AGCGACGTCCTGCCTGTCCGCTTGGTGCCACTCGCCATGAAGACGCTCCTGTTGGATGGGTGCCGCGAAGGGGGTGGGGCGGGAAGATGCCCCATACCCCACCCCCCTAATCTAGCAGTACGCGGCGGTGCCGCCCAGGGCCGGCTGTCGGGCATCGCCCGGGACGAGCGGCCGATCAGGCCAATCGGGCTGCTCGCAGCCGCAGGCTGTGGGTCACGACGCTCACGGAGCCGAACGCCATCGCCGCGCTGGCGAGGATGGGGCTCAGGAGCAGCCCGAACGCGGGATGGAGCACGCCGGCGGCGATCGGGATGCCGCCGACGTAGTGGACGAACGCCGAGAACAGGTGCTGCCTGATCGTGCGCATCGTCCGGCGCGACAGCTGGATGGCCTGGGCCGCGGTGCGCAGGTCGCACCAGCCATTCCGTGCCTGTCACTGCCGCCTCCAGGGCCGGGAGCCCGTCGGGGACGCCGCCTGGACGCCGGGCCGTGGTCAGCTGGCCGTGACGACGCGATAGCCCTCGTCCTCGATCGCGGCCGCGATCGTGGCGGGGGAGGTCGCGCCGGGGTCGTAGCGGACGTTGGCCTTGCCGATCGCCACCTGCTCGACGGCGACGCCGTCCAGCTTCTCGAGCGCGCGGGTCACCGAGCCGACGCAGTGGCCGCAGGTCATCCCGCTGATGTCCATCGTGAGCTGAGTCATCGTGCAGTCCTGAAGAGGGTGTCTGGAGCGGATGGGCGGGCGACGACCAGGCGGATACCCGCCGCGGGTATAACGCACTATCCCCCCACCCCTATGGCAACCGATGGCCGACGCCGCGCCGGCATCACGCGCTGGGGATCGGCGCGCAGGCGAGGCGGTCAGGCCGCCCGCGGCGGGTAGTGCGCGCGCGGACCGGCGCTCGCCGCGCGTTCCGGGGCGAACCGTGCCCAGAGCAGGCGATCGACGGAGAGGGCGCCACTCCCCGCGACCACCACGACCGCCGCCAATCCGAGAGCCAGCAGGTGGTACTCGAAGCCCTCGCTCCCAGCGGGCTGGGTGCCGAACCAGTTCATGAAGAACCCGTTGGCCAGGTGCGTCGTGGCCGCACCGATCATCAGGCCCACGATCCCGAGCGCGGCCAGCCGTCCTCCGAACCCGAGCACGAGCGCGATGGGCGCGAGCAGCTCGGTCACGATGGCGAGCGCTGCGAGCGGCGCCGGGATGCCGAGCGTGCCGCTCATCCAGCCGACGGTACCGGCGAAGCCGTAGCCGCCGAACCAGCCGAGCGCGTGCTGCGCGCCGTGAGGGAACATCACGAGGCCGAGGACCGCACGCGCGACAGCGGGAGCGGCGACGGCGTCCGTCGCGAGCAACTTGCGGAACATGAGCAGTGTCCTCAGTTCAGGGTGAATGGTGGGCGCGACGGGGATCCGCCGGCCAGCTGCGACACGAGGTCGCGTGTCGTCGACGCAGCGTCGTCGATCCGGACGCGCACGCAAAGCGCCGCTCGCCGTACGGCGCCGCGCGCGACGGCAGCGTGCGACCGACGAACGATCACGTCCGCCCCACGGCAGTCTCGCGTGGCGCGACTCGCTGCGGCGTCTCGCAGCGTCGCGCCGCCGACGTCCCGATCCGGGCGGCACGGTGGCGTCCCGGAAAGGGCGGTCGACGACGCGGCGTTGCGCTCGAGACGACGCGGCTCATCGCGAAGCGGACAACTTCGCGCGCGCCGATTACGGGTTCGGTTAAGGGCTCGCGATCATTGCGGCGTCCGGCGTCGCGACGACCGACGCGAGCCGCGCGACGGCGGCGTCGATGTCGGCGTCCGTGGTGCGCCACGACGAGACGCTTAGGCGGAACGCGGGCCGGCCCCGCCACACCGTCGCGCCGAACCAGAGCGCGCCCGACGCGATGGCGTCGGCGCGCGCGCGCACGGTCGCCTCGTCGCTCGCGCACCGCACGAGCACCTGGTTCAGCACCACGCGGTTCACGACGTCGAGGCCCGCCGCGCGCAGCCCGTCGGCGAGGCGGCGCGCCTGCGCCCGGTGCCGATCGACGAGCGCCGCGACGCCCGCGCGGCCGAGCGTGCGGAGCGCCGCCCACACCGGGATGCCGCGCGCGCGGCGCGAGAACTCCAGCGTGAGGTTCTTCTGCGCGTCGCGGCCCAACGGACCGACGCCAGCCGTCGCGTAGACCGCGTCGCCATTCATCGCGGCCGCCAGCGCCCGTGCGTCGCGGCAGATCGCCATCGCGCCATCGTAGGGCGTGTTGAGCCACTTGTGGCCGTCGGTCGTCCAGCTGTCCGCCATCTCGACGCCCGCCGCGAGCACTGACGCGTCCGCCGACGCGCGGGCCCACAGCCCGAATGCACCGTCCACGTGCACCCAGGCGCCCGCGGCGCGCGCGAGCGGGACGAGCTCGGCGAACGGATCGAACTCGCCGGTGCTCACCTCGCCCGCCTGCAGGCAGAGGATCGTCATCGCGTCGAGCGGCGGCAGTCGCGCGGGATCGACGCGGCCGTGCGCGTCGGTCGGCGCGATGACGAGATGGTCGAGGCCGAAGCCGAGCACGCGCAGCGCCTTCTTCACCGTCACGTGCACGGATTCGGAGACGACGACGCGAATCGCCGGCGCGTCGGCGAGCCCCCGACGGTCGAAGTTCCAGCCGGCGCGTGCGAGCAGCGTGCGGCGCGCGGCCGTGAGACACGCGATGCCGCACGCGGTCGCGCTCGTGCCGAAGCCGACCGCGCTCTCGCGCGGCAGGTCGAGCGCATCGAGCACCCAGCCGGCGGCCACCGCCTCGAGCGTCGCGGCGACCGGCGAGTTGTCGAACGACGACGCGCACTGGTCCCACGCGAGCATGAGCCGCTCGGCCGCCGCGGCCGCCGGCAGCGCGGCGCCGACGACGAAGCCGAAGTAGCGCGGCCCGTTCGACGCGACCGTTCCCGGCGATCCCAGGACGTCGAGCATCTCGAGCGTGGCGTGCGCCGACCGGCCCGCGTCCGGCAGCGGCTCGTCGAATCGTCTCAGCGCGGCGAGCGATGCCGCGCCCGGGAACACACGCCGGTCGGTGACGCCGGCGAGGTAGTCGCGCGCCCGGCGGTCGGCATCGGCGAGCAGCTGCAGCTCCTGCTCCAGGTCACGGCGCATGGTGGCCCACCGGAGCAACCGGTACGCGCGCGGGCGCGACCGATCGGCGCAGCGCAGTGAGGCGCAGCCAGGACGACGGCCGCCCCCAGGAACGCCGCGCGGTACGGCGCGGTGCGGGCTGTCGGTGCGTCCACTGCAGCGGAGCCGAGTCGTGCTCGGCGGCCGCGTCGTCGGCCACGATGTGGCTCAGCATGCGGATCTCGGCCAGCGTGTCGTCGGTCATGACGCGATGTCGTTGGGCGCGCCGGTCAGGCGACGGCGTGGAACGGCTCGTAGTCGATGTATCCGCGCTCGCCACCCGCGTAGAACGTCGCGGAGTCCGGCTGGCGGAGCGGAAGACCCAGGGCGAGGCGCCGTGGAAGGTCGGGGTTCGCGATGAACGGGGCGCCGAACGACACCGCGTCCGCCTCGGTGCGCAGCGCGTCCTCCGCCTCGGCCCGGCCAAACCCGCCGTTGACGATCACCTGGCCGCCGAACTCGCGACGCAGCGTCGGCGTCAGGCGGCTCGTCGAGGCGGAGGAGATCGGCTCGACCACGTGCAGGTA
>CBHYLO010000529.1:0-3667 GCA_966128675.1 uncultured bacterium
TCCCGGCCCGGGCCTTCGCCGCGGGGGGGGGGCCGGGGGGGGGGGGGGGGGGGTTTTCCGCCGCGGGGCCCCCCCCCCCCAGTCCGCGGTGCAGCTCAGGGCCGCCGACTGAGGTTGTATCCGATCGTCGCGCCCACGCTCGGCAGCACGGTGACGGCGATGCCGGCGAGCGTGCCCACGATGCGCCCGCCACGCGGCGGCGCCTCGCCGTCGCGGTCCACCAGCCGCACGATCGCCCAGCTGGCCAGCCCGCCCACCGCGGCGCCACCCACGCCGGCGAGGTACTTCCCGCTGCCCGGGCCCCGCGCGCCCACCAGCGCCGGCCCGGCGGCCGCGCCCAGCGCCCCGCCCAGGTACGCCGCGCCGAGCGAGAGCTTCGACGTCGTCGGGTCGTCGCGGCCGAGGCTCTCGAACAGCTGGTCGGTGAGCACGCCGACGGCGATGAAGCCGATGGGCGTGCCGAGCGTCCCGGCGCCGACCTGCAGGGCGACGCGCGCCGGGCCGAGCGACCGCACGTCGTGCGGCGGCGCCTGGGCGGCGAGCGGCGCGAGCGGGAGCGCCGCGCAGGGGAGCGCCATGCAGGCGCCCGCGAGAAGGAGAGACCGGAGCATGCCGCAACGCTCGGCACGCCCCGGGCCACGCCGCAAGTGGCGCGATCGGGTCAGCGCGCGCGGCGGCGCCGCGCGGCGATCCCGCCCAGCGCCACGAGCCCGGTGCCGAGGAGCGCCCACGTGCCCGGCTCCGGCGTCACGACGGCGGCCCCGCCGGTGTCGAAGGTGAAGCTGCCGGCGCCGTACCATCCCGGGCTGCCGTCGCCGGAGCGCACCGTCGGGGCGCCGCCGGGCGCCTCCGCGTAGTAGACGCTGCCGAACGCGAGCAGGCCGGCGCCGTCGGTCGCCACGTTGGCGAATCCGGTCGGGCTGACGTCGAAGGCGTTGAAGTACCGGTCCGCGCCGGTGAACCCCCAGGCGCCGATGCGGCCCACGAAGCCCGCCGGCAGCGCCAGCGGCGTCGCCAGCGTCTGGTAGCGGAAGGCGCCGTCGAGGGTGCCCTGCGTCCCGGTGAAGGTCAGCGCCTCGCCGTAGGCGGCGACAACGTCCTGCGCGGGCGTGCCGCCGCGCTGCAGGACCTGGAACAGCTGCACGGTGATCGTGCCGGTGAAGCCGTCGCGCGCGCCGTCGCCGCCGGGCGCCGAGGCGTCGAAGGCGCCGAGGCGCGTGATGCGGAGCGGCGTCGCGCCGACGGCGAACTCCTGCGACAGCGTGCCGGCGAAGGTGTTGGTGCCGTCGTACGTGGTGGACAGCGCGTTGGTGCCCTGCGCGGCGGCGGGTGCCGCGGTCAGCAGGAGGGCGAGACCCGCGCGGAGGACGGGGCGGAAGGCGGACATCGACGACGGGATTGGGGACGCGTGGGGCGCACCGGTGCATGCGCCCGTCGGCCTCCAACGTCGCGGCCCTCGCGTCGCGCCGCGTGGTGCACCTGCACCACGTCGCCCGCGCGGCGCGTCCGCGGCGTGTCAGGCCGCCTGCGCGTGCCCCTCGCCGGCCGCGACGACCGCGTCGAGCGCGTCGAGCGCCACCGCGCAGACCTTCGTGCCGCGGTCCCGCGCCAGCAGGGCGAGCGCCTGCGCGGGCGTCATGCCGGCGCGGTACGGGCGGTCGGCCGTCAGCGCCTCGTAGATGTCGGCGACCACCATGACGCGCGCCGACTGGTCCAGCGCGTCGCCCGTGAGCCCCCACGGATAGCCGGAGCCGTCGAGCTTCTCGTGGTGCAGCGCCGTCGGTCGCGCGAAGTCCGCGAACGCGCGCACGCGCGACAGGATCTCCCACGTGTAGCGCGGGTGGTCGTTCACCGCGCGCCGCTCGTCGTCGGTCAGCGGCCCCTGCTTGTCGAGGATGCTGTTCGACACGCCGAGCTTCCCGATGTCGTGCAGCATGCCCGCGCGCCACAGCCGCTTGCACGCGACCGCGTCCATCCCCGCCGCCGCGCCGATGCGCTCGGCGAAGTGCGCGACGTTGGCGGAGTGGCGGTAGGTGTACGGCGACTTGGCATCGATGATCTCGGCGAACGCGCGCGCGATGTCGTCGAGGCCCGTGTCGTCCACCGTGCGGCGGCGGTCGTCGGGCTCCAGCGCGGCGGCCGCCGCGTCGGCGTCGGGATCGCGCAGCGCCGCCCACCACTGCGCGTCGCGGCGCCACGCCTGCACGTGGTCCACGAGCCGGGGATCGAACCAGGTCCCGCGCCGCGCGCGCAGCACGCGCAGCGCGTGGTAGGGGCCGTGCGTGCGCACGAACGTCTCGAGCGTCTGCGCGAGGTTGGCGATGCGCGCGCCGAGCGGGATGTCGTGGCCGCGCAGGCCGACGGGATAGCCGCCGCCGTTCCAGTGCTCGTCCAGCCCGTGGATCGCGGCCGCCGTGCCCTCGGGAAAGCCGAGGCGCCGCGCGATCTCCGCGCCGCGATCGCAGCGGATCTGGATCAGGTCGCGCGTGACGCCGGGCGCGCGCGCGATGGCCGCGAACTGCCGCAGCTTGGCCGGCAGCGAGTCGCCGAGGCGCGCGCAGCGGAAGGTCTCGATCGCCAGGCCGACGCGGTGGTGCCAGTCGACGATCTTCATGCGCGGCTTCACGGCGCGGTCATCGGCGCCGAACAGCGCGGTCATGCGCGCCGCGTTGCTGGAGCAGCCCGCGTCCTTCAGCAGCAGCGCGTAGTAGAGCGCCGAGCGGTCGGCGAGCGGCAGGTCCAGCTCCTCGGCCAGCCGCATCCCGATCAGGCACGTGCGCACCGTGTGCCCGAACGGCTGGCCCTCGGTGAGGTCCAGCGCGTGCGAGAGCGCGGTCAGGACCTCCGAGAGCGACAGCTGGGCCTCGCCGGGCGCGTACGGCACGGCGGGCGCGGAGCGGGGCGTGGGGCGCGAGGCGGGCATGGAGGGGAGGGGGCGACCCTCCCTGGACGACCCCCCGCGGTGCCCCGCAACGGCGCGTCAGTCCGTCTGGAGCGGGTGCCGCACGACCTCGCCCGCCAGCGTCTCGCCACCGAGCTCGATGTAGAGGTGCCCGTCGGTGACCGACAGGTCGAGCTTCATGCGGCGATCCAGCCGCTCGGCCAGCGCGGCCAGCAGCTCGCGGTCGACGGCCCACAGCTCCACCTGCTCGGCGCGGTGGATGCGCTCCCCCGCGAGCTGCCGCTGGATCTGCGCGGGATCGCGGTGCGTGTAGACGGCGACGCGCGGCGCCGCCTTGCTGGCGCGGTGCAGCCGCGCGGCGTCGGGCGCGCCGATGTCGATCCACGCCTGCCGCGTGCCCGTCAGGTCGCGCACCTCGACCGCCGGCTCGTCCGGCTCGGCCAGCCCGCGCGTGAACGCGATCCCCTCGCGGTACTCCAGGCAGTACGCCAGCACCCGCGTCAGCAGGTACTCCTCCGTCTCGGACGGATGGCGCGCGACGCGCAGCGCGAGCGTCTCGTACACGCCGCGGTCGACGTGGGCGAGCTGGATGTCGAATGCGTAGACGGTCGCGGAGGCCACGGAGCGGCGGAGGACGGAAGGGCGGAGGGCGATGGAGCGGAGAACGATAAGGCGTCAGACGACGAGGCGTCTACCGATCCGCTCTTCCGTCTCACGCTCCATCGTCTTCCGCCGTTCCGTCCTCCGCCTCACCGTCCTCCGCTC
>CBHYLO010000530.1:0-3666 GCA_966128675.1 uncultured bacterium
GGTGTCCACCGGCAGCCGGACCGTGGGCGGCGCGCCGGCGCGGCGCGCGGAGGCCTGGGGCGCCGGGGCGGGCGCGGGACTCGGCGACGGGGCCGCGGGCGTGGGAGTGGGCGCCGTGGGAGGGGCCGGCGCCGGACGGACCTGCGCGGCGGCGGGCGCACCACCCAGCAGGGCGCCGCCGAGCAGGATCCGGAGGAGACGCACCAAACCCGAGGGCGTGGGTACTACGAGGGGACGCGGTCGGGCTTGTGTCGCCCCCCGCGGCCGGTGGAATATACCGGGATGCCCGATCGCGACAACCGCAGCGGAAAGTGCGGCGCGTCTTGCGGTTAGGTCGCTCCGGACCGCGCGTTCTCCCGTCTGACCCGATCGACGCCCTGGCCGTCACTGCGGCCGGCGTCGTGCCCGTTCGCCCGACGACGTGAAGATCACCACCAAGTACGTGCTCCGGGAGCACCTGGGTCCGCTGACGTTCGCGTTGTCGGCGCTGACCTCGCTCCTGCTGCTCAACTACATCTCGCGCAAGTTCGGCGACCTGGTCGGCAAGGGGCTCCCCTGGCGCGTCATCGGGGAGTTCTTCGTGCTGTCCATCCCGTTCACGGTGGCGATGACGCTGCCGATGGCGGTGCTGGTCTCCGTCCTGTACGCGTTCAGCCGCCTGGCGGCCGAGAACGAGGTCACCGCCTTCAAGGCGAGCGGCGTGGCGATGAGCCGCCTCCTCGGCCCCGTGCTGGTGGCGGCGGTCGGGCTGGCGGCGCTGATGGTCTACTTCAACGACCAGGTGCTGCCGCGCGCCAACCACCGGCTCACGGTGCTGACGGGCGACATCGCCCGCACGCGCCCGACGTTCGCGCTGCGCGAGCAGGTGCTCAACGAGGTGACGCCGCAGTTCATCCTGCGCGCGACCCACGTCGACAACGAGCGGGGCGCGATGAAGGACGTGACGATCTACGACATGTCGCGCCCCGAGATGCGCACCATCCGCGCGGACAGCGGCGAGCTGGCGATGTCGCGGAACCAGAAGGACATCGAGATGACGCTCCACCACGGCGTCATCGAGAACCTGGGCGAGGGCAAGCCGAACGAGCTGCAGCGGCTGTTCTACCAGACCAACCTCGTGCGCCTGCGCGACGTCGCGAAGATGTTCACGCAGACCGACAAGGACGGCACGACCTTCAAGAGCGACCGCGAGATGTCGATCTGCGAGCTGCAGTCGGCCTACCTGCGCTCGCGGAAGGAGTACCTGATCGCGCGCCTCGAGTTCGAGCAGGCGCTCGCCGACTCGCTCCGGCGCAAGCGGCCCGAGGCCGCGCCGCCCGGCAAGGTCTTCCTGGGGCTGGGCCGGCTCTACTGCCAGGCGGTGAAGGGCGCGCGCGGCGTCGTGCAGGACGTGCTGCCGGTGCGCACCGCGGGCGCGATGGAGATGCGGCCCGCCTCCGGCCAGCCGCCGGCGCAGGACACGACGCGCCGACCGGCCGCGCCCACGCCCACGCCGACGCCGGCCACGACGCCCGCCCAGGACACCAGGCGCCGGCCGGCGACGCCTCCGGCCCCGCAGCCGGCCCCGGCGCAGCCGGCACCCGCGCAGCCGGTGCCCGCGCAGCCGACGCCCACGCCAGCCCCGGCCGTCGTCCCGCCGGCCGTCCCGACGACGGTGCCGCCCGGCGTCCAGCCGTCGCGCGCCGACACGGCGGCGCTGCCGGGCCAGCCCGGGGTCCCGGTGGTGCCGATGGTCCCCGGCCAGCCGGTGCCGGGCCAGCCGGTGCCCGGGCAGCCGCTGCCGGGCCAGCCCGGCGCCCTGCCCGGCGCGACCGTGGCCGGCCAGCCGCTGCCGCCCACGCCCACGCAGACGCCCGACACCGCCGTCTCGGCCGCGGCGAGCGCCGGCTCGATGCTCGCGATCGCCCGCCTGCGCCTGACCGAGACCGCGACGCAGATGAACGGCTACGACATCGAGATCCACAAGAAGTTCGCGCTCGCCGTCGCCTGCATCGTCTTCGTCCTCCTCGGCGCTCCGGTGGCGTTGCGCTTCCCGCGCGGCGGCGTGGGGCTGGTGATCGGCATGAGCCTGTTCGTCTTCGCGCTCTACTACTGCTTCCTGATCGCCGGCGAGGAGCTGGCCACGCGCGGCCTGCTCCCCAGCTGGGTGTCGATGTGGGCGGCGAACGTGCTGTTCGGCGCCGTGGGCGTCGTGCTGGCGTGGCGCATGGGCCGCGAGAGCGGCTCGGCGCGCGGCGGCGGGCTCGCCGAGTGGTGGTGGATGCTGCGGCACCGGAAGGAGCTGCGCCGGCAGGCCGAGGCGCGCGCCGCGGTCGCCGGCGCCGCCCGCGCGCAGGGGGCGGCGTGAGCGCCGCCGTCCACCCCGCCCGGGCGCACACGCCGGCCGTCGGCTCCACCGCGACGGCCCGCCCCGTGGGCGCCAAGCGCCGGATGCGGCTCGGGAGCGCGCTCGATCGCTACGTGTTCGTCGAGTTCATGAAGGTCTTCACGGTCACGGCGCTCGGCTTCCCGCTGCTGCTGTTCGTGATCGACCTCGTCGACAACCTGAACAAGTACCTCGGCCGCAAGATCCCGCGCGCCGACCTGCTCCTCAGCTACGTCTACTGGCTGCCGGAGCAGATGTTCTTGGTGCTGCCGGCCGCGGTGCTGTTCGCGACCGTGTTCACCGTCGGCGCGGTCACGCGGCACTCCGAGATCACGGCCGCCAAGGCGTCGGGGATCAGCTTCTACCGCTTCATCCTCCCCATCGTCTGGGGCGCGATGATCGCCACCGGCCTCGGGATGGCGCTCGGCGAGCTGTCGCCCGACGCCAACGCGGTGCGCATGCGCCTCCTCAAGGAGCGCGAGGATCCGATGGGCGTCGCGCGCGCGAATTTCGCCTACGCGGCGGAGGGCGGGCGCGTCTACCAGGCGCAGCTCCTCCTGGTGGACTCGGGGCAGCTCGTGCGGCCGCAGCTGGAGCGGAAGGGCAACGGCGCCGACTACCCGGGCGTACTGGCCGCCGCGAACGACGCCCGCTACCGCGCGGGCCAGGGGTGGATGCTGCGCAAGGGCGCGCTCCACCTGATGCCCGGCGACACGGTGGTGCACGCGTTCCAGTTCGACTCGGTGCTCGACCTCCGGATGCGCGAGCGCCCGCGCGACCTGCTGTCGTCGGCCAAGGCGCCGGCCGACATGGACTTCCGCGAGCTGGGCGCGTTCATCCAGGCGATGGAGCGCTCGGGCGTCGACGTCGGGAAGCTGCGCGTCGAGCGCATGCTGAAGATCGCGATCCCGGTGACCTGCGTGATCATCCTGCTGTTCGGCGCGCCCCTGGCCACCAGCACGCAGCGCGGCGGCACCGCCTACGGCGTGGGCCTCAGCCTCGGGACGACGATCATCTTCCTGGTCCTCATCCAGCTGACCCGCGCCATCGGCGGGAAGGGGCTGATCCAGCCCGAGCTCGCGGCGTGGATCCCCTCGGCGCTGTTCGGCGTGGTGGGCGGGATCCTGCTGTTGCGGGTGAAAACCTGAGGTCGAGATCCGGCCAGCGGAGGACGATGCGGCGGAGCACGATGGGGCGGAGGACCGAACGGCGTGTGACCGTTACGCGGCTTGTCTGGGCCGCGGGGTCGCCCCGGCCGCCGTGCCCGCTCACGCCGCCTCGGACGCAGCGAAAAAGGTGTG
>CBHYLO010000531.1:0-3657 GCA_966128675.1 uncultured bacterium
CCAGACGACGACATGGACGGGGAAGCGGTCGGCGATGCGATGCAGGATGTCGGGCTGGGTGCCGTCGGGCTAGAAGGTCTCGGCGCGCGCGGGGGAGCCGCTCCCGCGGGCCGCCGTGACCGTCGAGCGGGCGGGCGACCCCGCCGGCCGCGAGCTGCGACGCGCCGCGACCGACGACGCGGGCGCCTTCATCGCCGAGGGGCTCCCGGAGGGGCCGGTGGTCGTGCGCGCGAGGGCGCTGGGGCACCGGCCCGCCACGCGCCTGGTGACCGTGCGTGCCGGCGACACGGTGTCCGTGCGCCTGACGCTGGAGCCGGCGGTGCAGGAGCTGGCGGCCGTGCAGGCGCGCGAGCGCGTGGGCGAGCGCGCGCGCTTCGAGCAGGTGCCCGAGGTCGGCCAGGTCACCATCACGGGCCGCGCGCTGCGCGCGCTGCCGAGCATCGGCGAGCCGGACGTGCTGCGCACCGCGCAGCTGATGGCGGGCGTCGTCGCGCGCAACGACTTCAGCGCGGGCTACAACGTCCGCGGCGGCGAGAGCGACCAGAATCTCGTGCTGCTCGACGGGATCCCCGTCTACAACCCGTTCCACCTGGGCGGCCTGTTCGGGACCTTCGTCGACCAGGCCGTGGCGAGCGTCGACCTGTCGGTCGGCGGCTTCCCGGCGGAGCACGGCGGGCGGCTCTCCCGCGTCCTCGACGTGCGCCCGAAGGCCGAGGAGCGCCGCGGCGTGCACGGCGCCGCGCAGGTGTCGCTGGTGTCCACCAGCGGCGCGGTGGGCGGCGCGTTCGGCCGCACGCCCGACGGCGACGCGCGCACCTCGTGGAACGTCGCCGCGCGCCGCACCTACCTGGACGCGCTGGTGGGCGCGCTGTCGGACCGCACCCTGCCCTACCATTTCGAGGACGCGCAGCTGCACGTCACGCAGCGCGTCGGCAGCGGGACGCTGGCGCTCACCGCGTACGCCGGCGCCGACGTCCTCGATGGCAGCTTCGCGCAGTTCGGGGACTCGGCGCGCGCGGGCGGCGGCGACTTCGCGTTCACGTGGGGGAACGCGCTGGCGGGGCTCGCGTGGCGGCAGCCGCTGCCCGCGCTCGCGCGGCGCGTGGGCGGCGCGGACAGCGCGCAGCTCGTGCAGCGCGCCTCGGTGACGCGCTTCTCGACGACGCTCGACCTGGGCGACGGGACGGTCCGCTTCGTCAACGACGTGACCGAGGCGCGCGTGGCGGGCCAGCTCTCGGCCACCGGCGCGCGGGGCGGCCGCCACACGCCACGCGTGGGCTACGAGGCGGCCCGCGTCTCGGTGGCGTACGACGCCGGCAGCAACGCGTCGCCATCGGACCTGTTCACGCTGCGCCAGCAGCCCACGCTGCTCGCCGCCTACGTCGACGACACGTGGCGCCTGCATCCGCGGCTGCTCGCGCGCGTCGGCGCGCGGCTGGAGGGCGTGGGCGGCGCGCGCTGGGGCGCGCTGTCGCCGCGCGCGTCGGTGCGCTGGTTCGCGACGCCGGACCTCGCGCTCACGCTCGCGGGCGGCCAGTACACGCAGGCCATGCACGCGGTGCGCAACGAGGACGCGCCGGTGCGCATCTTCGACTTCTGGGTCGGCAGCGACCGCTACGTCCGGCCCAGCCGCGCCACGCACCTCGTGCTCGGCGCCGAGCGGTGGATGGGGGCGCTGGCGTTCGCGCGCGTGGAGGCATGGGGGAAGGGCTTCACCGACGTGCCCGAGCCGAACGACGGCGACGATCCCGCCGTGCGCGGCGACGAGTTCAATCGCCTGCGCGGCCGCGCCTACGGCGTGGACGTGCTGCTGCGGCGGCTGGAGGGCACGCGCGTCGCGGGCTGGGTCGCGTACGGCTACGCGGTGAGCACGCGCGAGCCCGCGGGCGCGTCGCCGGGCGCGACGGGCGTCTCGTTCCTGCGCAGCGGCTCGTTCTGGCCCGCGCAGGACCGCCGGCACACGCTGAACGTCGTCGGCACGTGGCGCGCGGGGCGCGCGTGGGTGGCGAGCGCGCGCTTCGGCTTCGGCTCGGGCACGCCGTTCACCGACATCGAGGGGCAGCTCGTGCGGCGCGTGTACGACGGCATGCGTAACTCGTGGGACACCGGCACGCGCACGCGCGAGCCCGAGGCCCTCGGCGGCCCGCGCAACGGCGTGCGGTATCCCGTCTTCCATCGCCTCGACCTCGGGCTGTCGCGCAGCTTCCAGCGCGGCGCGACGACGTGGACGCCGTCGCTGTCGCTGGTGAACGCCTACAACCGCCGCAACACCTTCGTGTACACGTTCGACTACACGGCGCAGCCGCCCACGCGCCAGGCCGTCTCGCAGTTCCCGCTGCTGCCGAGCGTGGGGCTGGCGGTGGAGTTCTGAGCGTGCGGCGGACTTCGGTCGTGCGCGCGCTGGCGGTGGGCGCGCTCCTGTTGCTCCTGCAGGCCTGCACCTTCGGCGAGCAGGCCATCGCGCCGGGCGCCGAGCGCACGGTCGTGCACGCGGTGCTGAATCCCGCGTCGGCCGAGCAGCTCGTGCTGGTGGAGCGGACGCTGTCGGGGCGCGTGTCGGTGAGCGACGACTCGCTCGGCAGCGCGGCGGATCCGATCGTGACCGGCGGCGGCGTGCCGGTGAACGGCGCGCGCGTGGTCGTGACCGACGAGCAGGGCGCATCCGCGATCGCCACGGAGACGCGGATCGTGCCGCGCGGCGCGAGCGCCGCGCGCGGGACGGGCGTCTACCGCTTCGACAACCTCGCGCTGCCGGGGAGCGTGTTCGGGCAGCCGCGGCGCGGGCTGCGCATCGTGCCCGGCGCGCGCGTGTCGCTGCGCGTCGAGACGCCGGAGGGCACCGTCGTCACGGGCCAGACGCGCGTGCCCGGCGTCGCGACCACCGTCGTCGAGCCGCGCGCGCAGGCGGTGACGATGCTGCGCGACGTCGACACGCTGCGGCTGCGCTGGGACGCGGTGCCGGGCGCGCGCGCGTACCTCGTGCGCGCGGAGACGCCGTACGGCGCGTTCTTCCTCTTCTCCGATTCGGCCGCCGTGCAGCTCACGGGCGACCTGCGCAACCTGTTCGCCGACCGCCTGCCGCGCGTCTTCCAGGCGGGCTTCACGCAGTGGGTGACGATCGCCGCGGTCGACACGAACTTCTTCGACTACTACCGGTCGGGGAACAGCCCGTTCACCGGCTCGGGGCTCATCAACCGCCTGAGCGGCGGCATCGGCGTGTTCGGCGCGTACGTGCCGACGCTGTCGATCGCGGTCACGGTGCGCGCGAACCCGCGCGATCCGTTCGACGCGCGCTACTTCGCGACGGGCCCGCAGGGCCGCGAGCTGCTGCGCCTCTGGGTGGACTCGCGCAGCGGCGCGCTGGCGGAGATCACCGGCGCCTATCGCCTGCCGACGGACGAGCAGTACGGCGTGCTCGGGACGCTCGACGGCACGCGGCTGCGGCTGCGCGCGGTGGAGGCGGGCGATGCGCGCGTCGCGAACCGCCTCATCGAGGGCGACGTGCGCGGCGACACGCTGCTGGTGCAGATGCGCGGCGCTCTGCTCGCGGGCGACGACGGGCGCCGGGTGTTCGTGCGGGAGCGGGAGCCCTGAACCGCGACGGCCGCGGACTGCGGGCTGCGGTCGGGCCTCGGGACGCTTCGATGCGCCGGATCC
>CBHYLO010000532.1:0-3656 GCA_966128675.1 uncultured bacterium
GCCACGGTCTGGGCGTAGAAGTCGCCGTGCGACGCGAACACGCCGCGCGCCGCGAGCGCGACCGCGACGTCGCGCGAGGCGTGCCCCGCCACGGTGAAGGACACCGTCGGCGTGCGCGCGGTTCCCGGCGGCGGGCCGTAGACGGTGACGCCGGGGATCGCCCGCAGCCCCTCCCACATCGCCGCGACGAGCTCCTGCCCCGCGGCGTGCACCCGCGCATAGCCGCGCGCGAGCCGCTCGCGCCGCGTGCCGGCCGCCGCGCCCGCGTCGTCGCCCAGCGACGCGAGGAACTCCACCGTGGCGGCGATGCCGGCGATGCCCTCGTGGTTCTGCGTGCCGGTCTCGAACCGCTCGGGCGCGGTGTCGGGCGCGGGATCGAGCTTCGGCACGTCGAGCTGGGCCAGCAGGTCCGCGCGGCCCCACAGGATCCCGGCGTGCGGCCCGTAGAACTTGTACGACGAGCAGCCGACGAAGCCCACGCCCGCGTCGGCGAGCGCGCGCACGTCGAACAGCGCGTGCGGCACCGCGTGCACGCCGTCCACGAAGGTCAGCGCGCCCACCGCGCGCGCCATCGCCGCGGCGCGCGCGACGTCCGTCATGGTGCCGAGCGCGTTGGACGCCGCGCCGATGGCGAGCAGCCGCGTGCGCGGGCCGAAGAGCGACGCGAGGTGGTCCCAGTCGAGCATGCCGGTCGCCGTGTCGAGCCGCGCGCCGCGCACCGTGCCGCCGCACTCCCGCGCCAGCGCGCGCCAGGGCGCGACGTTGCCGTGGTGGTCCAGCTCGGTGACGATGATCTCGTCGCCCGGCCCGAACGGCGCGACGTCGCCGCCGCCGCGGTGCAGCGCCCGCGCGAGGTGGAACGCGAGCGTCGTCATGTTGTGGCCGAACACGATCTCGTGCGCCGCGCCGCCCAGCAGGTCCGCGACCGCCTCGCGCGCGCCGTCGATGATCGCGTCCGTCTCGGCGCTGGTCGGATACGCCCAGTGCGTGTTCGCGTTGTGGTGCAGCAGGTAGTCGTGCATCGCGTCGGCGACGCGGCGCGGCACCTGCGTGCCGCCCGGCCCGTCGAAGTACGCCACCGGCTGGCCGGCGTGCGTGCGCGCGAGCGCGGGGAACGCGGCGCGCACCGCGTCCAGGTCGAGCGCGGCGTGGGGCATCGTCGTCGTGGTCACAGCGGCTGCTCCAGCGTCGCCTCGGCGACCTCGCGGGCGTCCTGCGCCTCCTGCGCCTGCCGCGTGTCGGCGGGCGCCGGCGCGGGCGCGGCCTTCGGGGTGGGCGCGCGGTGCGGCGCGATGGTCGTGCCCGCCCACCGCTCGATCACCTGCACCGCCTCGACGTGGTCGGCGACCTCGCCCAGCTCGTGGTGCGCGAGGCGGAACAGCTCCGCGGTCAGCTGCAGCAGCGGCGCCGGCGTGCGCTGCTCGCGCGCCACCTCGGCCGCGATGCCGACGTCCTTGTCCAGCAGCGCGAGCCGGAACGTGCGTGGGAACGCGCGCGTCAGCACGCGCTCGGGGAACAGGTTCATGCTGGCGTTGGAGCGGCCGCTGGACGCGTTCACCACGTCGAGCGCCACGGCGGGATCGACGCCCGCCTTCGTCAGCATCGCCAGCCCCTCGCCGGTGGCCCAGATGTGCATCGCGAGGAGCGCGTTGTTGATCGCCTTCACCGCGTCGCCCGCGCCCACCGCGCCGCAGTGCACGATGCGCTCGCCGAACGCCTGCAGCACCGGCCGCGCGCGCTCCAGCGTGGCCGCGTCGCCGCCGACCATCACCGAGAGCGCGCCCTTCTCCGCGCCCACCACGCCGCCGCTCACCGGCGCGTCGAGGAACGCGACGTCGCGCTCGGCCAGCCGCGCGGCGATGCGGCGCGAGGTCGCGGGATCGCCCGACGTGCAGTCGATCAGCAGCGTGCCCGCGCCGAGGCCGGCGAGCAGCCCGTCCGGGCCGTCGAGCAGCGCCTCGACCTCGTGCGACGACGGCAGGCAGGTGATGACGACGTCGGCGCCGCGCGCGGCGTCGGCGGGCGTCGCCGCGTGGCGCGTGCCCACGTGCGTGGCGGCGAACGCGGCGGCCTTGGCGGCCGTGCGGTTCCAGACCGTCAGCGCGAACGGCGCGGCGAGATGGCGGGCCATCGGCAGCCCGATGGCGCCGAGGCCGAGAAACGAGACACGCATGAGAGACCGGGAGGGGCGAGTGCGGGAGCGGCCGACCGTGTGTCCGGCCGCGGTCCCCGCAAAGCTAAGCGCGCCCGCCCCTCGCCGGGTGCCGGTCAGCCGCCCGCGGGCGCTCCCCCGATGGCCGCGACCCAGTCCGCGCGCCACTCGGCCAGCGTGCGGCCCGTGTGCTTCGCGAACGCCTCCTTCGACGCGCCCTCGAGCGCGGGCTGCGCCTTCGCCATGCCCGCGGTGCGGATCACGTAGCGGGCGAACGACGGCGTGAGCGCGGCGTGGGCCTGCTTCCCCTCGAGGTCCGCGGGCGCGGCCTCGCCGACGGTGGCGAGCGCCCGCTTCCCCGCCGGCGTGCCGAGGACGCAGAGGGCGCGCACGTCCATCGAGACGTTGGTGGGGCACTCGCGCGCGACGGTGGGGGCGGAGGCGGCGCGGGGCGCGGCGTGCCGCGCGAGCGCGGCGGCGAGGACCGCGCGCCGCGCACGGACGAGAGGAGAAGCGAGCATGGAAGGGCTCCAGGAGAAGGTGAGTGGGCGTGCCGCCGCGCCGATCAGCGCGTGGCGCCGCGCGCGGAGGCGCCGGCGCCGATGGCGGCCAGCCAGTCCGCGCGCCACGCGTCGAGCGGGCGGCTCGTGAGGCGCTCGTACGCGTCGACCTCGGACTCCATGAGCGCCAGCGTGGTCGCGAGGCCGACGCGCTCGACGAGGTGCCGCGCGAACGACTGCGAGAGGACGTAGTAGGCCGCGCGCGCGTCGGGCGGGCCGGCGGTGATGGAGGCGTCCGCCGCGCCGGGGCGGCCGACCGCGCGCAGCGCCGCCTCGCCGTCGACCGTGGCCACCGCCGCGAGCGCCAGCCGGTCGGCCGACGCGACGTCGCGGACGCCGAAGAGCTGCGAGTGCTCGCCCTCGCCGCGCGCGCTGACGGTGGACTCGACCCACGACGCGAGCCCCTCGCGCAGCGAGTGCGACCCGAAGCGCCAGGCGACGAGGTGCGTGGTCTCGTGCAGGTAGGGCGCCGCGCCCGCGCGCAGGCGCGCCGCGTCGAGGTAGAGCCACGGCTTCGCGTGGCGCATGTGCGCGTAGCCGCCGTACACGTGCGACGCGCCGACCCCCGCGGCGACGAACACGTCGATGCGGTCGGTGCCGTAGCGATCGCGGTCGAGCGTGCGGCCGAGCGTGCGCTCGATGGCGTGGACGCCGACGGTGAGCTGGGCGGCGAAGTCGCGCGCCTGCGCGTCGGAGAGCGCGCCCGGCTCGACCCACACGCGGGCGCGCGGCGTCTCGATGGGCGCGACCGCGGCGCGCAGGCGCGCTGCGACGGAGTCGTCGCCCGCGGTCCCGCGCGCCGCGGCGGGCTGCGCGTGCGCGGCGGCGGGGAGCAGCAGCGACATCGCGGCGGCGGCGCGCAGCGCGCGGCGGATCGGCGAGGCGGGCATTCGGGGCTCCGGATGGGGCGGACGGCGGTGACCGGCGTCGGGGGCGGATCCGCC
>CBHYLO010000533.1:0-3649 GCA_966128675.1 uncultured bacterium
CGGGCCGCCGGGCCCCCCCTCTCCTTACCCCCCCATTCCGTTCTTCGCCTCTCCGCCCTCCGCCGTTCCGTCCTCCGCCCTACTGGCGATTCTCATCGTATCCGGCGCGGGGCCCATCGCAGTAGAGCGCGCCCACCACCGGCACCCCCGGCGCCTCGCCGGCGCGGACCGCGGCGTACTCGGCCGGCGGGGCGTCGGCCAGCGATCCCAGGCGGCCGCCGGCGCCGTAGCAGCCGTTGCCGTTGGTGCCGTTCGCGCGGCCGTTGCCGTTGGACGAGCCGTTGGCCGACGGCGTGCTCCCGCCGCCGCCGCCGTTGCCCGCGGGGCGCAGCAGCGCGGTGCGCGCGGCCTCGCGCGCGGGGACCGCGGCGAAGGTGCCCGTCGCGTTGCGCGCGGCGTCCTGCGCCTCGTCCGGCTTCAGCTCCAGCAGCCGCAGGAAGTAGCGCTCCGAGAAGCCCGACAGGAACGCGAGCAGCAGGAACGACCCGCCGCTCGTGATCGCCACGCCCGGCACGATCCCCCACGACAGCAGCACGAAGAGCACGATCGCGATCGTCGCGCCGACGATGGGCCGCAGCTCCAGCCGCAGCACGCTGTCCTGGTACTCGGCCGTCGACACCGTGCTCGCGCGCGCCTGCAGCAGCCCGCTCAGGAAGCCGCCCGCGGCGCCGAACAGCGCCACCGCCGCGCCCGAGAGCCACGCGTCCGACGCCGCCAGCGGCACGAAGCGCAGCACGAACGGCACCGTCAGCCGCGCGCCCGAGCCGGGCGGCACCGCCGGCATCAGCATCGGCAGCAGCAGCACCAGCACACCCAGCAGCACCATCCCGCGGTCGCGCAGGATCGTCAGCCGCTCCAGCTGCAGGCCGCTGGCGATCTGGCGCTCGGTGACCGCGGTGTTGAGCACCGACGTCGCCTCGTCGATCGCGCTGCGCAGCTCGTGCAGCGGCACCTGCAGCCGCCCGCCGCCCGCGGCGTCGGTCGCCTGGCCCAGGCGGCGCAGCAGCGGCTCCAGGATCTCGCGCACCTCGGCCGGCACCTCCTGCTCCAGCCGCCGGCGCAGCGACGGGATGCGCGCCGAGAGCAGGTACGACGGCGTCGCCCAGACGATGCAGCGCTCCACGAGGTCGAGCGTCGAGGAGACCGCGAGGAGGTCCGGATCCGGCTGCTCCAGCGCCTTGCGCGCGCCGTGCAGCAGCCCGACCGCGCACTGGCCCGTCACGACGTCCACCGGCTCGCCGCCGAGCATGCCGTACGACCAGTTGCCGAAGACCGTGCGGAAGTCGGTCTCGAGCTCCAGATAGCGCACGCGGCACTGGTGCAGCACGTACGAGTCGTAGCGGTGCAGCCCGCTGCGGCGCAGCCGCGTCGCCGACCAGGCGGGCTGCGGCCAGTGCTGCGGGTCGAGCCAGCTCTGGACCTCGTGCGTCCACTCGGTGGCGCTGCGGTCGCGGCCGGCGTCGCCGGCGAGCGGGTGGTCGCCCGTGAACGTGCCGCGCGACTCCGGCGCCGCGTCCTCGCGCGCCTCCGGACGAGCCTCCGGCGCGACGGGGGCCGGCTTCGTGGCGCGCGCCACGGCGATCGTCTTCGATTCGCTCATGCTCCCCTCCCGCCCGCAAGCGGGCGCTCGCGCCGTCCCGCACCGTGCGGCGCCGGGACGCGCCTTCGACGTTACGACCGCCTGGTCGAGCCGGGTAGAGCCTCGCCGGCCGCCGGCGTCACGCCGCCGGCCACCAATGTGCGCCGCGTCACATCGCCGCGCAGCCCTCGCCGCGCGTTCAGGACGATGTCGCGTCGCTGCCCGTCACTTGCCGCACCACTGCTTCCACGTCGCCTCGTCGAGCCCGACGGTGAGCTTGTGCTGGAAGCGCACGAGCGGCGTGCGCACGAGCCCCGGATCGTCCACCAGCAGCTCCAGCCACCGCTCGTCGCCGTAGCGCGCGACGCCGAGCCCGCGCTCCGCGAACCGCTTGCCGTCGCGGTCCACGAGCGCCTGCACGCCGAACTTCTGCGCGAAGCGCTTGAGCTCCCCGGGCGCCGCCGCGCGCTCCGCGAAGTCCACGAAGTGCGTCTTCACGCGCCGCTCGGCGAAGAAGCGGAGCGCCTTGCGCGTGTCGGGATCCTTCTTGTGGCCGAAGATCTGGACTTCCATACCGAATGGCTGCGGGCTGCGGGCTGCGGACCTCTCAACCGCTCTGCGGACGGCGGGCTGCGGATTCTAACGACGGCGCGTCCCGAGGTCCGACCCGCAGGCCGCAGCCCGCCGCCGACGCCGCCGCGCGCGGGCGTCGAGCCGCGCAGGGCGCCCACGGAATCTCGCTGGCGCGGTGGCAGTTGAGGCCGAGCGCCGAGAGCCGCGCGCCGTGTGCGCCCAGCCGCGTGCGGAACGCGTCCCACGCGCGCCCCGCCTGCGGCGTCCAGCCCACCTCGGCCAGCGCGAGCAGGCGCGGGAAGGCCATCGCCTCGAAGTCGCCGCGCTTCTCCAGCGTCTCGGACCACAGCGGCGCCTCGACGCCGAGGACGCTGCGCTCGGTGACGCCGGGCAGCTCGGTGGCGGGGTCCCAGTCGTACGTGTCGCGCACGCCCACCAGCCCCGCCCAGCGCAGGCCGAGCACCGTCGCGCTGTCGTACTTCATGTCGAGGTAGACGCGCCGCGCCGGCGACAGCACCACGCGCCCGCCGCGCGCCGCGTGCAGGAAGGTCGAGTCGCGCACGCCCCGCGCGTCGGAGCGCCAGTGCTGCACGACCGTCGCCGTGTCGAGCTTCGCGGGCGCGATCTCGCCCCAGCCCACCGCGCGCTTGCCGTGCGACCGCACGATCCCCTCGACGCGCTCGACGAAGCGCAGGTAGTCGGGGTGCGTGAGCTTCTCGACCTCGTCGCCGCCCATGTGGAACCACGGGCCCGGCGTCAGCGCGGCCAGCTCGCGCACGACGTCGCTCACGAACGTGTAGACGGTGTCCTTCGACGCGCAGAGCGTCGAGAAGCCGACCTTCGTGCCCGTGTACGGCGGCGGCGCCACGCCGTCGCAGTTGAGCGCGGGATACGACGACAGCGCCGCGTTCGTGTGCCCGGGCATGTCGATCTCGGGCACGACGGTGATGAAGCGGTCGCGCGCGTAGGCCACGAGATCGGCGTACTGCGCCTGCGTGTAGTAGCCGCCCGTGCCGCCGCCCACCTGCAGCCGCCCGCCGAACTGCGCGAGGTTCGGCCACGACCTGATCTCGATGCGCCAGCCCTGGTCGTCGCTCAGGTGCAGGTGCAGGCGGTTCAGCTTGTAGAGCGCCATCGCGTCGATGAAGCGCTTCACGTCCTCGGCCGGCAGGAAGTGGCGCGCGACGTCGAGCATCGCGCCGCGCCACGCGAAGCGCGGCGCGTCCTCGATGCGGCCCGTCGGCACGCTCAGCCGGCGTCCGATCGCCGCGGGATGCTCGACCGCCACCGGCAGCAGCTGCCGCAGCGTCTGCACCGCGTGGAACAGGCCCGCCGGCTCGCGCGCGGCGAGCGTCACGCGCTCGGTGGTGACCGTAAGCGCGTAGCCCTCGTCGCCGGGCGCCGCCTCGTCGCCGGACGCCGGCGCGAGCGCGAGGTGGATGGCGTGCCGCCCCGGCGCCTCGCCCGCCGCCAGCCGCCGCGGCTCGCGCGGCACGC
>CBHYLO010000534.1:0-3647 GCA_966128675.1 uncultured bacterium
CTTCGCACCCACGTGGAGCCATCCGCGCGATCAGATCTTTTCAGCCTTTCATCCTTGCTGCCGTTGTCGTTCGGGTCCGGCGCGTCACCGGATGGTCACGTACTTCTCGAGCCGCGCGACCTCGGTCGAGTCGACGTACTTGCCGATCTCGCGACGGAAGCGCGCCATGTCCCTGTCCGGGCGGTACTCCTTGAACTCGCGGCGCATGCGGTTGCCGACGCCGGGGATGAGCACGATCTCCTCGTCGCTCGCCGTGTTCAGGTCGATCGGCTTGAACACGCGCGCGTAGACCGTGCGGCGCGTCGCGGAGTCGAGCTGCGCGGTCGTCAGCACCTTGTCGACCGCGCGCATGTCGGCGTACGGGCGGCCGGCGACCAGCGCGTCGGCGGCGCCGGGCGTCATGCCCGGCACGGCGGCCAGCTGGTCGCGCGTGGCGGCGTCGGGATCCAGCAGCGCGCCGTCCGCGGGCATCGCGGCCGCGGCGCTGTCGGCGGGCGCGGTGGCGGTGGGCGCCGCGGCGGCCGGCGCGATCGTGTCCCCCGCGGTGGCGGCGCTGTCGGCCGGCGCGTCCTTGGCGCCCGAGCAGGCGGTGAGCGCGAGCGCCGCGAGCGCGGCCGGCAGGAGCGAGGAGCGACGGATCATGCGGACTCTCCGGCGTGGTCGGCCGCGCGCGCGGCGGGGCCGGGTGGTGGATCGGTCAGCAGCGGATGGCGGAACACGTACAGGAGGCCGAGCAGTCCGAGCTGCGCCAGCGCGCCCGGTGCCAGCGCCGGCGTCGCGCCGCGCACGGCCTCCCACAGCAGCGCGAACCCCGCGAGCGTCGGATCGCGCTCCAGCTCGAACTCTACGTTCCCGCGGTAGTGCAGGTACACCCCGAGCACGCCCGCGGCCAGGCACGCGCCCATGAGCGCGCGGAACGCGCGCAGCAGCCCGGGGACGGGCCGCCGCGCCAGCAGCCCGCCCACCGCGAGCACGAGGCCGAGCAGCACGAGCGGCGTCCACTGCCACGGGTCGTCCCAGTGCTCCAGCAGCAGCAGCTCGGCCACCAGCCCGGCGGCGCCGAACAGCACGAGCAGGAGCAGCAGCCGCCGCAGCGGCGCGTCGCCGGTCGGGAACGGGTCGCGCACGCGCTACGCGGCCGACGCCGCGCCGCGCGCGGCGTCCTCACGGGCCATGCGCGCGCGCACGTCGGCCACGAGCTCGAACGAGCGCAGACGCGCCGCGTGGTCGTGCACCTGCGCGGTCACCATCAGCTCGTCCGCGCCCGTGTGCGCGACGAACGCGCGCAGCCCCTCGCGCACGGTGTCCGGCGCGCCGACGATGGAGCACGCGAGCGCCTGCTGCAGCCCCGCGACCTCCAGCGGGTGCGCCGTCGCCTCGAAGTCGTCGACGGGCGGCGGGAGCGGGCCCGGCGTGCCGCGGCGCAGGTTCACGAACGCCTGCTGCACCGACGAGAACAGCCGCCGCGCCTCGACGTCGGTGTCGGCGGCCGTGACGTTGACGCCGAGCATGACGTACGGCCGCTCCAGCCGCGCGGACGGCTCGAAGCGGTCGCGGTAGAGCGCGAGCGCGTCCTCCAGCATCGCCGGCGCGAAGTGCGACGCGAACGCGAACGGCAGCCCGAGCGCGGCCGCCAGCGACGCGCCGAACAGGCTGGAGCCGAGGATCCACACCGGCACGTCGAGCCCCGCGCCCGGCACCGCCTGCACCGCCTGCCCCGGCTCCGCCGCCTCGAACCAGCCGAGCAGCTCCATCACGTCCTGCGGGAAGCTGTCGGCGGCGGCGGGGCTGCGGCGCAGCGCGCGCGCCGTCGTCTGGTCGGAGCCCGGCGCCCGCCCGAGCCCCAGGTCGATGCGCCCCGGGTGCAGCGCGGCCAGCGTCCCGAACTGCTCCGCGATCAGCAGCGGCGCGTGGTTGGGGAGCATGATCCCGCCCGCGCCCACGCGGATCGTCGACGTGCCCGCCGCGACGTGCGCGATCACCACCGACGTCGCCGCGCTGGCGATGCCCGTCATGTTGTGGTGCTCCGCCAGCCAGAAGCGGTGGTAGCCCCACCGCTCGGCGTGGCGCGCGAGGTCCAGCGTGCGGCGCAGCGCCTCCCCGGCGTCGCTGCCGGCCGCGATGGGCGAGAGGTCGAGGACGGAGAGCGGGATCATGGCGTGACAGTCTAGTGGGCGGCCGGGCTGGCCGGCGGCGGCGGCCGGATGCTACCTTCGCGCCGAGCGTCCTCCGGACCGTCGAACGACCCTCCCGTACTCGCGCCGCCATGCCGGGTTCCTCCCGCCGGGACTTCCTCGTGCGCTGCCTGCTGGCCGGCGCCGCGCTGCTGCCCCGGCGCGCCGCGGCGCTGCGCGCGCGCCCGCCGCACCCCACGCCGCGGCGCGGCATCACGGGCGCCAGGGTGCTCACGCGCGCGCAGCTGGGCGACCACGCGCATCTCGCGCCGCTGTTCGACGGCGTGCGCGCGATCCCGCAGGTCGTCGACGGCATCGCCTGCAACTGCGGCTGCGCCGAGCTGGCGGGGTTCTACTCGCTGCTCTCGTGCTACGAGGGCGACGGGATGGCGCAGCACTGCGAGATCTGCCAGGGCCAGGCGCGGCTCGCGGTGCGCATGCAGCGCGAGGGGAAGACGCTGCAGCAGATCCGCGCCGCGATCGACGCCAAGTTCGGCTGAGCCCTCACCCCGATCCTCATGCTGCGCCGCCTCGCGCTCCCGGCCTGCGTCGCCCTCGCGCTGCCCGCCGCCGCGCACGCCCAGATCCGCGCCAGCGAGCTGGGCGCCGTCTCGCAGACGATCGACGGGACGAAGGTCACGGTGACCTACTCGCGGCCGCGCGTGCGCGGCCGCGACCCGCTCTTCGGCAGCCGCGCGGTGCGCTGGGGCGAGACGTGGACGCCGGGCGCCAACTGGGCGACGACGCTCGACGTGAGCCGCCCCATCACGCTCGCCGGCCGCCCGGTGCCGAAGGGCACGTACTCGGTGTGGATGGTCGTGCGCGAGGGCGGCGACTGGACGATGGTGCTCGACCCGAAGGCGCGCATCTTCCACATGGACCCGCCCGACTCGTCCGCGAAGCAGATCCGCTTTCCCGTCCGCGCCGAGGCGGGGCCGTTCACGGAGGTGCTGACCTGGTCGTTCCCCGACATCCGCGCGACCGGCGGCACGCTCGCGTTCCAGTGGGCCACGACGCGCGTGACGATGGACGTCGCCGTGCAGCCGTCGCTCACGGTCACGCTGCCCGAGGCGGAAGCTGCGCCCTACCTCGGCCGCTACGCCTACACCGAGGTGGACACGCTCGGCAAGCCGACGCGGACGATCGAGTTCGTCGTGCTGTATGAGGACGGCACGCTGAAGGGCGAGTTCGTACCGGAGGACGGCTACATGAAGCGGTTCGCGCTCATCCGCACGGGGCCCGACTTCTTCTTCCCGGGCCTGTACGACAAGGACGGGAAGATCTACGAGGTGCTCCGCCCCGACATGTCGATCGAGTTCACGCGCGCCAACGGGAAGGCGGAGACGCTCGAGGTGCGCTACGGCGGCGACTACCTCGCGGCGCGCGGGAAGCGGAAACGCTGAACATCGAAAGTGCTGCGGGCTGCGGGCTGCGGCTTCGCTCCATGCCCTCGGCCACCTCGATCGCGCCGCC
>CBHYLO010000535.1:0-3627 GCA_966128675.1 uncultured bacterium
TCTGCACCTTGCCCAGCGCGGGGCGCGGCAGCGCGTCGACGCGCACGACGTCGACCGGCACCTTGAACGACGCCAGCGACGCGGCGCAGGCGGCGCGGAGCGCGTCGCCGTCGAACGGGTCGGCGGCGACGACGTAGGCCAGCGGCACCTCGCCCTTGCGCGGGTGCGGCGCGCCGACGACGACCGCCTCGCGCACGCCCGGCAGCTCCAGCAGCACGTCCTCGATCTCGCGCGGGTAGACGTTGAAGCCGCTGGAGATGATGAGGTCCGAGCCGCGCCCGCGCAGCGTCACGTAGCCGTCGGCGCTGCGCGCGCCCAGGTCGCCCGTGCGGAACCAGCCGTCGACGAACGCCGCCGCGGTCGCGTCGGGGCGGTTCCAGTAGCCGGCGCACACCGTCGGCCCCTTCACCCACAGCTCGCCCGTGGTGCCCTCGGCCGCCGGCGCGCCCGCGGCGTCGCGGATGCGCACCGCCGTGCCCGGGAACGGGAAGCCGACGCTGCCCGCGCGTCGCTCGCCGGCGTACGGGTTGCCGATCGTCATCAGCGTCTCGCTCATCCCGTAGCGCTCGAGGATGCGGTGCCCGTAGCGCGCCTCGAACGCCGCGTGCACGTGCGCCGGCAGCGGCGCGGAGCCCGAGACGAAGAGGCGCGCCGCCGCGCCCACCGCGCGCGCCGTCGCCTCGTCCAGCTCCAGCAGCCGCACGTAGACCGCCGGCACGCCGAACACCAGCGTCGGGCGGAACGCGCGCAGCACGTCGGCCGCGCGCGCCGCGTCGAAGCGCTCCTCCAGCCGCATGCGGCACCCGCTGGCGAGCCAGCAGTGCACGCCGTTGGCGAGGCCGTGCACGTGGAAGAGCGGGAGCACCGCGAGGTAGCGGTCCGCGGCGGTGATCTGCCAGCAGGTGGTGAGCACCGCGGCGTTGGCCGCGAGGTTGTTGCGCGTCAGCATCGCGCCCTTCGCCTTCCCCGTCGTGCCCGACGTGTAGACGAGCGCCGCGACCGCCTCGCCGTCCACCGGCACCACGAGCCGCCCGCCCGCGCCCGCGTGCGCGGCCGCCTCCGCGGCCAGCGTCGCGACGTCCCACCACGGCGTGCCCGCGGGCAGGTGGGCGGCGCGGTCGGCGGTCGTCACGACCACCTTCGGCGCGGCGTCGGCGACCAGGTGCGCGACCTCGCGCTCGCGGTAGAGCGCGTTCATCGGCACGGCGATCACGCCCAGCCGCACGCACGCCAGGAAGAGGTCGAGCAGCTCCAGCCGGTTGGGGAGGAAGAACGCGAGGCGGTCGCCGGCCACGAAGCCGCGCGCCGCGAGCAGGCGCGCCGTGGCGTCGGCGCGCGCGTCGATCTCGCCGAACGTGAGCACCGCGGGCGACGCGGGATCGCGCGTCGCGTCCTCCAGCCCGACGGCGTCGGCACGCCCGACGAGCGAGAGGTCCAGCAGCTCCTGCAGCGACATGCGCGTCAGGCCAGCGCGTAGAACAGCTCGACGAACGAGCGCGCCGCGCCGTCCATCCCCGCGACCTTCGGGTTCGCGGCCTCCACCACCCAGTACTCGTCGGGCGCGTGGGCGCCGCCGCCGTGGCCCATGCCGAACTGCCCCGCCGCGAGCTTCAGGGGCGCGCTGGTGAACGTCGCGCCGGGCCACGAGCCCGCGAGCCGCGGCCAGAGCAGCGGCTCGACGCCGACCTTGCGGTACGTCGCCGCCATCGCCTGCACGAGGCGCGCGTCCGCGGGCGTCTCGGTGGGATCGTAGCCGCCCGTCATGTTGACCTCGATGTCGCCGAAGCCCTGCTTCGCGAGGTGCGCCTTCAGCTTCGCCAGCGCCTCCTGCGCGGTCATGTCGGGCACCAGGCGCATGTCGAGCTTCGCGATCGCGCGGTGCGGGAGGATCGTCTTGCCGCCGGGACCCGTGTAGCCGCCCACCAGCCCCTCGATGTTGATGGTCGGCTGCGACGCGAGGCGCACGAGCGACTCGCGCCACGGCTCGTCGGCGATCCACCGCGAGACGCCGAGCGACCGCTTCGCGCTCTCCTCGCTGCGCTTCGGGATCGCCGCGTCGAGGATGCGCTGCTGCGCCGCCGTCAGCGGCCGCACGTTCTCGAAGAAGCCCTCGACCGCGGGCGTGTGCCCGTCGGCCTTCACCAGCGTGTTGAGCGCCTGCACGAGGTGCCACACCGGGCTGTCGACCTGCGCCGCGAGGCTGGAGTGCACGTCCTTGGTGGGCCCACGCCCCCACTTCGCGCCGCTCGACACGAGCTCCAGCTCGACCACGCCCTTGGCGCCGAGGTTGATCTGCACCGCGCCGTCGGGATCCTGGTTGCCGAGCGGGATCACGATGCCGACGCACTTCTTCAGCGCGGCCTCGACCTCGGGCTTGAAGACGATCTGCCGGAAGTTGGGCGACCCGATCTCCTCCTCGCCCTCGCAGATCAGCACGAGGTTCACGGGGAGCTTCGTGTTAGCGGCGCGGAAGGCGTGCAGCGCCGCGAGGCAGGCCATCTGCGGCCCCTTGGAGTTCGTCGCGCCGCGCCCGACGAGCACCTTGCCCAGCCCCGCCTTCTCGACGATGCGCCCCTCGAGCGGCGGCGCGCTCCACTCGACCGGGTCGTACTGCTTCACGTCGTACATCATGTAGATCGCCAGCCACGTCGGCGCGCCGGCGTCGAGCGTCGCGAACACGCCGCTCTTCCCCGCGGTCGGCACCACCTCGACGTGCTGGAAGCCGGCCTCGCGCGCGAGCCGCGCCATGTGCTCGGGCCCCTGCGGGTAGTTGCGGTCCTCCGCCGCGATCGACGGCAGCGCGATCCACTCGCGCAGGCGCCGCAGGGTCGCGTCGTGCTGCGCGGCGACCTGCGCCAGCACCGCGGCGCGGTCGGCGGCGGCCGGCGTCGCGGGCAGCGCCGGCGACGCGGCGAGCGACGCCGGCAGCCCGCCCATGGCGAGCAGCGCGGCGCCGGCGGCCGCGCCCTGGACGAAGTCGCGGCGGGTGACGGGCGCCGCGGACGCGGTGGCAGCGGCGGCGGGATCCTGATCGGCGGAGGCGGCGGGGCGCAGGGCGGCAGGCGGTCGGGGGCGCGGGCGGGCGCGGGACGGACGCGGCGACGACGTGCGAAGATGGACACGGGACCGCCGCGTCGCCATCGCGCGCGCCGCTCGGTAGCTTCGCACGCCGTCGCCCGTCCCCTCCCCTGCCCGGAGCCGCCGTGATGCCCGCCATGCCCGCGCCGCCCGCCGTCGCGACCGTCGCGCCCGTCGCGCCCGACACCGTGCGCCACGTCGTGCTGAATCACGGGCGCCCCGCCGGCGAGATGCTGGTCGTGCGCGACGGCGACTCGCTCGTCGTGCACTACCACCACGTCGACCGGAACCGCGGCGCGCGCAGCGAGACGCACTACCGCCTCGCGCCTGACGGCCGCGTGGTCGCCGGCACCGTGTGGCAGCTGCCGCTGGACGCGCCCGACGCGCCGCGCCGCGCGCCGTCCGACCGCTTCGAGATGACGCGCGACTCGCTCGTGTGGGGCGCGACGGACCGCACGCGGCGCGCGGTCGCGCTCGCGCCCGGCCTCACCTACCGACTCGGCGGCGGCTCGCCGCTCGACAACGCGCTCGTCGCGCGCGCGGCGCTGG
>CBHYLO010000536.1:0-3625 GCA_966128675.1 uncultured bacterium
CCACGCACGTCGCCGCCGCCCCGCGCCCAATGCGTTGTCGCGACGGCGTTTCGCTCGCCGCGACCGCCGCCGCGCGACGGGCCGTCCATCACCGCGCCGCTCGCCGCGCCCACCCGGAGCGTCGCGCCGCGGCCACAGCGGACGCGGCGGCGACGCGACGCCCGCGGCGCTCGCGACGGGTCAGCCCGTGCCCTCGTCGTCGAGCGACGCCTCGGCCAGCGGCGCGCGCGACGGGCCGTTGATCACCGAGCCGTCCGGCGCGAACCGCGACCCGTGACACGGGCAGTCCCACGTCTTCTCGGCCGAGTTCCAGTCGACGACGCACCAGAGGTGCGGGCAGATCGCGGAGCGGACCGTCAGCGCGCCGTCGTGGCCGCGGTGCACGGCGAGCTTGGTCGCGCCGCGGCGGATGACGCGCCCCTCGCCCGCCGGCACCTGCGCGACGTCGTCCACGTCCCCGGGCGTCGCCAGGTCGCGGTACTGCGCCGCGACGTTGACGTTCTCCTTCAGCCACTCGCCGGTCGCCTTCAGCGTCACGCGCGACGGGTCGTACAGCGCCGCCCACGGATGGTCCTCGCCGGCGATCAGCGCGGGCAGCAGCAGCCCCGCGATCGTGCCGTGCGTCATCCCGTTCCCCGAGTCGCCGGTGACGATCCACACGTTGTGGTCGCCCGGGTTGCGGCCGATGAAGGCGACGGCGTCCACCGGCTCGATCACCTGCCCGCTCCACCGGTGCTCGACCGCCTCGATGGGGAAGCGCTGCCGCGCCCACCGCTCCAGCGCGTCGAAGCGCGCGGGCTCGTCGTCGCCGCCCTGCCCCGTCTTGTGGTCCTCGCCGCCCACCAGCAGCACGTCGGTGTCGCCGCTCCCCTGCGGGTCGAGCAGGCGCACGTAGTGGTACGGGTCCGCGGTGTCCCAGTAGAGCCCCGGCGGCACCGCGCCGCGCCGCACGCGCGCGCCGATGACGTACGTGCGATACGGCGCCTGCTTCGTGTGCATCGCCACGCGGTCGTTGATCGGCACGTTGGTCGCGACCACGACGTCGGCCGCGCGCACCGTGTGCCCCGCGTCCGTGCCCACGCGGCAGCGCCCCTCGTCGCCCGCGTCCGCGATGTCGGTCACGTGCGCGCCCATGAAGATGCGGCCGCCGTGCTGCACGACCGCGCGCGCCAGCCCGCCGATGTACTTGTGGATGTGGAACTGCGCCTGCCGCGGGAAGCGCAGCGCGGGCCCGCCGAGCGGCTCCGCGAGCGGCCACTGGTCCTCGAGCGTGACGTCGGCGAGGCCCGCGCGGTGCGCCGCGTCGCGCTCGGCCGCCAGCGTGTCGCGCTCCTCGCCGCCGTTGCGCACCGCGGGGAACCACCACCCGTCGAGGCGCATGAACTCGCACGCGATGCGCTCCTCGCGCACGATGCGCTCGATCGCGTCGACGCCGGCGACGAAGCTCTCCGCGAGCAGCTGCGCCGCGCGCGCGCCGTGCAGGCGCTCCACCTCGCCGTAGTAGTCGTCGAACGCGGTCGCGAGGTGCGCGGTCGTGCGCCCCGTCTCGCCGCCGCCCACGGGCCCGTCGTCGAGCACGACGACCGCGCGCCCCGCGCGCGCGAGGTGGTAGGCGGTGGTGAGCCCCGCGATCCCCGCCCCGACGACGCACACGTCGGTCTCGAGGTCCTCGGCGAGCGGCGGGAACGCGGGCAGCTCCGCGGTCGCGTCCCACACGGACGGATGGGCGCCTTCTTCGCTGTGCATGGTGCGGACGGTCGAGGTCGTGCGCGGACGCTGCCCGTCACGGGCAACCACGCGCGCGTGCTCCAGGGGCAGGCAGCGTGCCCCGGTTCCAGCGCTCGAGCTCGCGCGTCGCGCGCGGATGTTGCACCGTGCGGCGGGCCGTCACGACCACCCCCACCATCATCGCGACCGCGACCACCGACCCGAGCCATCAGGAGGAGCGCATGCAGACAGTCCAGGACGGGCAGTGCGGCCTGTGCGCCCATTTCGGCGAGCATCACCCGACCACGCAGCAGCAGGTGCAGATCCGCCGCAGCCACGAGGCGCCGGAGACGATGCTGGACGACTGCGGCCACCCGCGCCATGCGCCGCTGCACCTGAAGGTCACGCCGCTCAGCGGCTGCGACGGCTTCGAGCCCGCGCGCTGAACCGCATGTGAAACGGGGGCGCCGATCACTCGGCGCCCCCGTTCTCTCGTGCGACGTGCGTGGCGCGGTGCCGCTCAGGGCCAGCGCCGCAGCAGGTCCTTCGCCTTGTTGCGCACCTGCTGCTTGGCCGCGTTGCCCGAGCGCCGCTTCGCCTCGGCGTACGCCGCCGCCACGATCGCCGACTCCGGCGCCTTGAGCATCACGGGCCCGAGCTTCTCGATCGCGCCCACGTGGTCGCCGTAGTCGAGGCGCTGCAGGCCCTGCGAGAAGTCGACCATCACGCGCGCGTCGTCGATCCGGTTCTTCTGCTGGCGCTGCTCCATCTCCGCCATCGCCTCGGGCGACACCGCGACGGGGAGCCCCTTCACGAGCTCCTTCGCGAGCTTCTGCTGCAGGTCGAAGAACTTGTCCTCCTTCCCCTGCACCTTGGCGGTGCGCACGATCTCGCCGGTCTCGACGCGCACGACGCGCGTGTCGATGCGGATCTCGGGATCCTTCGCCGTGAACGCGCCGGTCAGCAGGTACTCGGCGCCGAGCAGCTTGCCGGCCTTCACGGCGGTGGCGGGATCGAAGAAGCCGGACTGCTGCATCTTCTGCTCGGTGAGCACGGCCTGGAGCTTGTCGCGCTCGACGAGCTTGATCTCGGGCACGCCCGACAGGTCGGTGATGAGCATCGCGGCGACGCCGCGGCCCATCGCGTCGTAGTCGGCGCTGCCGGTGTTGTTGTCGAAGTAGAGGACGGCGACCGTCTTGGGGGCCTCGCGCGACGCGCGGCCGGCGCCCTGCGCGCCGCCCGCGACGGGCAGGGCGAGCAGGAGGGACGCGGCCGCGGCGAGGCGGCGGACGAACGACGGGGGACGCATCGGGACGACTCCAGCGAACGGACGACGGGATCGGGAACGGCGGCTCGGCCCGGGCCGACGGGCGCCGGGGCATCCTGCAACGTGCAGGTACACCCGAACTGCCGCAATGCTGCGGATGACCCGTACGGCGCCGGCCCGGGGACGGTTCCGCGGTCGGGCGGCGGGCGACGGGCTGCGGATTCCGTCTCGGCATCCGCGCGCCGGCCCTCGTTGCCTGTTGGGGAGGATGCGGATGCTCCGGATGCGGCGGATCATGCGGATCGCTCCTCGCGGCGCACGGAGCGTCGCCGCCTCATGGGACGATCCGGCGCATCCGCTCGATCCGGAGCATCCGCATCCTCCCCAGAGGCCACAGGGTCGCTATCGAGGCGAAGGCGCCGGCTGGGACTGCGGCTGCGGCTGCGGGGCCGCCGGCGCGGGCGAGGCGTGCCAGTGGGCGACCCGCCACTGGTCCGCTCCCGTCCGCCGGAAGACCACCGAGCGCCGCGCCGGCGACTGCTCGCCCAGGTGGAAGGTGAGCACCGCCGCGTCGCGCCCGAGCATCTGGACGGCGACGTCGCGCGGGACGAGCCCCTGCACCAGCGGGCGGCCGGCGCGGGTGCGCGCGGC
>CBHYLO010000537.1:0-3609 GCA_966128675.1 uncultured bacterium
GCGCCGTGCGCCGGGTGCGCCGGGCCGCCGCGCGCCGCGGGCTGCCCGTCGTCGTCGGGCGGGCCGCGCTCCCCGACGCGGGCGAGGCGGCGTGGCGCGACGCCCGGTGGCGCTTCCTCCGCCGCGCGGCGCGCCGGCTGGGCGCCGACGTCGTCGCCACCGCCCACACCCGCGACGACCAGGTCGAGACCGTGGCGATGCGCCTGCTGCGCGGCGCCGGCCCCAGAGGGCTCGCCGGGCTGCTCGCGTCGCGTCAGGGAATCGTCCGGCCGCTGCTCGCGGTCGGGGCCGCGCGGGTGGCCGCGTACGCGCACGCGCGCGGGCTCCGCTGGATCGAGGACCCCGGCAACGCCTCCCCGCGCTTCCTGCGGAACCGCCTACGCCACGAGCTGCTCCCCGCGCTGGAGGCCGCGCGTCCCGGCACCCGGCGGATGCTGCTCGCCCTCGGCCGCGAGGCCGCGGCGTGGCGCGCGGAGGCCGAAGCGCTGGCCGCGCGCCTGCCCGTCACGCGGGGGGCCGGCGGGGCGCTCCACGTTGCCCTGCCCCTGCTGGCGGGGTATGATGCCGAAGGACTCGCCGTCCTGTGGCCCGCGCTCGCGGCCCGGGGCGGGGTGCGGCTCGACCGGCGGGGAACCGCCCGGCTCGTGGCGTTTACAATTCGGGTGGCCGCGGAGGCCACCGCCGTCGGCGCCGGGATCCCGCTCGCGGGAGGCATCGAGGTGGTGGTTCGCCGCGGCCCGCGCGTTCCGGGCGGCCGCGAGGCGCAGCGGGAGCTGGTGCTGCGGCGTGCCGCAGCGTGGCGCCCCGCGTCGGCGCCGCCCGGGAACGAGCCGCTCGCCGACGGGTTGAGCTTCGGCGGCTGGCGGTTCGGCGCGGCGCGGCACGCGCGGCCTCTGGCGGGCGCGGACCCCGCGTGGGCCGCCTGGCTGCCGGCGGACCGCCCGCTGGAGGTGCGCGCCTGGCGTCCCGGAGATCGCATCCGGGCGGCCGGGAAGCAGGGGGCACGTCGTGTGAAGCGGTTCCTCGCCGAGGCCGGGATTCCCGGACCGGAGCGGCCGGGCTGGCCGGTGGTCGTCGCCGCGGGCGATGGCCAGGAGATCCTGTGGATTCCTGGGGTGTGCCGCAGCGACGCGGCGACGGACCGGCACGCGACGCCGGGTCAGCACTTCATCTGTGAACGCATCGATCGACGTCCGCGGCGCGAGCGCCGCGGCTGACCCGCGCCTCGCCGGCCGCGCCCTCAAGCGGGTCGCGTTCTCCGAGGCGCAGATCGCCGCGCGCGTCGCGGAGCTCGGGCGCGAGATCACGGCCTTCTATCCGGACGACGACCTGCTCGTGCTCGGCCTGCTCAAGGGCAGCTTCATCTTCCTGAGCGACCTGGTGCGGCAGATCGAGCGGCCGCTGCACGTGGACTTCCTCGTCGCCTCGAGCTACGGCGACGCGACCGTCTCCAGCGGCACGGTCCGGCTCCTCTACGATCCGGAAACGGAGCTGGAGGGCAAGCACATTCTCCTGGTGGAGGACATCGTCGACTCCGGGCGCACCCTGCAGAAGCTCGTCGAGCTGCTCGGGGACCGCCGGCCGAAGTCGCTCGAGATCTGCGCCCTCCTGCACAAGCACATCGCGACCCACCTGGAGCATCCCGTGCGCTTCGTCGGCTTCGACGCGCCCGAAGAGTTCCTCGTGGGGTACGGACTGGATCACGCCGAGCACTTCCGGCACGTCCCGTACGTCGCGAGCCTGCAGTAAGCGGCCCCACGCCGCAGCCATCGGCAGCAACGCGCTCACGCGCCGACACAGGTAGAGAGAGGTTCATGCCTCCGACCATGCCCAATCCGCCCAAGAAGCCCGCGAACTGGAGCCGCGTCTCCAAGACGCTCGCCTTCTGGGTCATCGTCATCCTGATCCCCGTCGCCTTCCTCCAGCTGACGAACGGGAGGGCGAGCGACGCCGCCGAGATCGAGTACACGACCTACCGCCAGCAGGTGGAGCGCGGGAACGTCACCGCCGTGACGTTCCAGGGCGACCGCTACCTCGTGGGCGAGTTCGGCGCGCCCGTGAACGCGGGCCGCACGTCGCGTCCGGCGAAGCGCTTCTCCGTGAAGCTGCCGCCCGAGGTGGCCGACGAGGAGGTGGCGCGTCTCGCCGACCGCAACGTGCGCATCGCCGCCGAGGAGCCGCGCACGTCCGTCAGCGGCATCCTGGTGACGTTCCTCCCGTACCTGCTGCTGATCGGCTTCTGGATCTTCCTCTTCCGGCAGATGCAGGCCGGCGGCGCGAAGGCGTTCAGCTTCGGGAAGTCGAAGGCCAAGCTGCTCACCGGCGACACGCCCAAGGTGACGTTCGCCGACGTGGCGGGCGCCGACGAGGCGAAGGTCGAGCTGCAGGAGATCATCGAGTTCCTGAAGGACCCGCAGAAGTTCACGAAGCTGGGCGGCCGCCTGCCGAAGGGCGCGCTCCTCGTGGGCCCGCCGGGCACCGGCAAGACGCTGCTCGCCAAGGCGGTGGCCGGCGAGGCGGGGCGTCCCTTCTTCTCGATGTCGGGCTCCGACTTCGTCGAGATGTTCGTGGGCGTCGGCGCGAGCCGCGTGCGCGACCTGTTCGAGCAGGGCAAGGCGCACGCGCCGTGCATCATCTTCATCGACGAGATCGACGCGGTCGGCCGCCATCGCGGCGCCGGCCTCGGCGGCGGTCACGACGAGCGCGAGCAGACGCTGAACCAGCTGCTCGTCGAGATGGACGGCTTCGAGTCGAACGACGGCGTGATCCTCATCGCCGCGACGAACCGGCCCGACGTGCTCGATCCGGCGCTGCTGCGCCCGGGCCGCTTCGACCGCCAGATCGTGGTCGACGCGCCGGACCTGCGCGGCCGCGAGGGGATCCTGCGCGTGCACCTGCGCAACAAGCCGATCGCCGAGGACGTGACGGTGACGACGCTGGCGCGCGGCACCCCGGGGATGAGCGGCGCCGACCTGGCGAACCTCGTCAACGAGGGCGCGCTGCTGGCCGCCCGCCGCAACCACGACAAGATCTACATGGCCGACTTCGAGGAGGCCAAGGATCGCGTCATGCTCGGCGCCGAGCGGAAGTCGATGGTGATGAAGGAGGAGGAGCGCCGGCTGACGGCGTTCCACGAGGCCGGCCACGCGGTCTGCGCGATGATCGTCAAGGGCAACGACCCGCTGCACAAGGTGACCATCGTGCCGCGCGGCCGCGCCCTCGGCGTCGCCTTCACGCTGCCCGAGGACGACCGCGTCTCCGTGACGCGCGAGCAGATCGAGGCGCGGCTGGTGATGGCGTACGGCGGCCGCGTGGCCGAGGAGCTGGTGTTCGGGCGCGACCGGGTCACCACCGGCGCGGCCAGCGACATCCAGCAGGCCACGGGCATCGCGCGCCGCTACGTGTCGCAGTGGGGCCTCTCGGACCGCATCGGCCCGATCCTCGTGGGCGACCAGGAGCACGAGGTCTTCCTCGGCCGCGAGCTGGGCAGCCGTCGCGAGGTCTCCGAGCAGACCGCGCAGCTGGTGGACAGCGAGGTGAAGCGCGTGATCGACGCGGCGTACCAGCGCGCGACGCAGGTGCTCACCGAGCACCGCCCGCTGCTGGACG
>CBHYLO010000538.1:0-3602 GCA_966128675.1 uncultured bacterium
CCGCACGGAGCCTCCTGGTCATCCTGTCTGCCTGCAGTCGCCGTTCAGATCCGCAGCCCGCAGCCCGCAGCCGGCTGCGCCGTCAGCGCACCGGCCGCACGTCCACGCCGCCCGCCATCTGCCCGACGTCGGCGCTCGCCACGCGCTGCCGCGTCTGGAGGTCGATCACCTCCAGCGTGCCCGGCTCCGAGCCGATCCCCTCGACGCTCACGAACGCGTACCGGTCGTCCGGGCTGATCGCGACGCCGTGCACCACCTTCCGCCGCGTCGGCACGCGCGCCAGCTCCTTCCCCGTGACCGCGTCGAGGATCGACACGCTCTGCCCGCGCTTGTTGGTGCCGACGAGCAGCTTCCCGTCGCGCGTCGCGGCCAGGTTGTAGACGCCCTCGCCCGTCGGGATGCGGCGCTTCAGCGACCACGACGCGACGTCGATCTCGACGATCTCGCTCGTCTTGTTGCACGCCACGAACACCGAGCGCCCGTCGGCAGACGGCTGCGCCCACGTCGGCGAGCAGACCGTCTCGCCCGGCTTCGGCGCGTCCATGCCGTGGCCGCCCATGTCGTGGCCCGCATGCGCGCCCCGGCGCACCATCGGCGCGCCCGGCATCCCCTGCTCCTTCCCCTTCGTCAGCAGGAAGTGCCGCGACACGCCGAGCGTGCGGGTGTCGATCTCCACGAGCAGGTCGTCCATCATGCACGCCGAGTAGTGGCGCGTGCCGTCGGCCGTGAGGCGCGAGCCGTGCGGCATCGCGCACGTCGGGATGCGCGCGATCTCCACCAGCTCCTCGTCCGTCGTGCCGGGCGCGGAGCCCGCGGTCGCCGTCGTCGCGAGCGCGACCACGCTCACGCTCGACGGCACCATCTCGCCGTGCAGGTTGAAGTTCACGACGTACGCCGTGGCGCCGTCGGGGCTCACCTGCAGCGTCGCCGGGAACAGCCCGAGCTCCACGCGGCCCAGCGTGCGCCCCGTGGCCGCGTCGAAGCGCCAGAGCGAGCCGTAGGGCGCGCCGTGCGCCGTCGACACGAAGTATGAGCGGCCGTCGGGCGCGAAGCCCAGCCCGTGCGGGCCGTCGGGGTCCATCGGGTTCATGCCGACGGGGCGCGACTCCTCGACGCGCGCCAGCGGCGTCCCGTCGGGCCCGAGCCGCGCGCCGAAGCGCACGACCGCGATCTGGTCGGTGGCCTCGGACGCGACGTAGACGACGTACTCGTTCGCGGCCGGCGCGGCCGCCGCCTTCGCGACGGCCGCCGGTCCCTGCGCCGCGGCCACGCCCGGCACCACGCACAGCGCGGCGCCGAGCACGAGGCGGGTCCCGCGTGGCATCACTGCATCACCTTCGGCTTGGGCGCCTTGGACGGCTCCATGCGCACGATCCAGAGCCCGTTGTACATGTCGTTGACGTACGCCAGCCCGTCGCGCACCACCACGCCCCACGTCATCGGCGTGTTCTGCACCTTCCCCTGCGGGTCGGCCGTGTGCACGTGCGCCATCTCGCGCGCCTGCGCGCGCAGGTCGCCGCGCAGCTCGCCCGAGATGTCGAACGTGCGGAAGCCCGCGTTGTAGGCGCCCATGTAGAGCGTGTCGCCGGCGATCCACACGTTGTGCACGCCGCCGTTCTCCGGCTCGTAGAAGGCCACGCTCTTCGGCTTCGTGAGGTCGGAGACGTCGATCACCTGCAGGCGGCCGTACGCGCGCCCCGCGGACGCGGAGTTCGCCGGCGCGCCCTGCAGCCCGCTCGCCGGGAACACCTCGTCGGCGATGAAGACGTAGTTCTTGTGGCGCCACGCGGTGTGCGTGCCGCGGATGAAGCCCGGGCCGCCCGCCGCCTCGACCTGCCGATAGAGGTCGTTCAGGTCGTACTTGTACTGGCTCACGAGCACGGGGTTCGACGGCGAGCCGCCCTTGATGCCGTTGCCGACGTCGAGGATCACCAGCCCGTCGTTCCAGTAGCTCAGGTAGGCCAGCCCGTCCTGCACGTCGACGTCGTGCAGCGAGCGGCCCGCGTCACCGGCGAACTCGGGACGCGGCGTCTTCCACACCGCGACCTCCTTCGGGTTCTTCGGGTCGTTCAGGTCGAGGATGTGGAACGCGCCCGTGCCGTCGTTCGTGAGGTAGACGTGCGTGCCGAACTTGGGCTGCGTGTACACGAACGCCGAGTGCACGCCGGCCGTCACCGTCGCGGTGTACTCGCTCAGCACCTTCGGGTGGCGCGGATCCTCCAGCGACGCCACGACGACGCCGTTGCGGCGGTCGCTCGCGCCCTCGCGCGTGAACACGAGGTACTTGCCGTCGGCCGTCGTCATCACGTCGTTCACGCGGCGCGTGTTCGACACGAGGGAATCGGTCACCACCGGCGCGGCGGGGTTCGAGATGTCGATCGTGTACATCACGTCGCCGCCCGAGCCGGAGCCGAGGTACGCGACCTTCTCGGTCGGGTGGAGCCACACCTCCTCGGTCGTGAAGCGCGTGCGCGGCAGGCGGCCGACGACGCTCGCCGGGCGGCGCACGTCGCGCGGCGCCAGCGTCACGATGGTCGTCGCGCTGCGGTCGCCGAGCGAGGCGGTGATGGTGTAGGGCCGCGCCTCGTAGCCGACGAACGCGCCGTCCGGGTCGATCATCCCCTGCCCGGGGCTGAAGCTCCACGTCGCGGCGACGCCGGGGATCGTCTTCCCCTGCGCATCCTTGGCGACCGCGCTGAAGCGGATCACGTCGCCCGTGCGCCAGCCCGCGCTCGGCGCGGTGCCGGCGGTGACCTGCAGCGACGCGACGCGCGCCGCCACCACGGTCACCGGCACGGTGGTCTTCGCGCGCCCCGCCTCGGCCGTCAGCACGGCGCGGCCGGGCGCGAGCGCCACCACGAAGCCGTCGCGCACCGCGACCGCGCCGGGCATCGAGCTGCTCCAGCGCACCGCGTCCTCGCGGCGGTCGTTCTGCGCCGAGTACGCGGTGGCCTGCAGCGCCACGCGCTGGCCCACCACGAGGGTGCCCGGCAGCCCCTCGACCTCGACGCGCGCGGCGGCGCCGGGCACCATGCGCACGGAGACGCGCTCGACGAACGGGCGCGACCCCGGCACCATCGCGACGACGCCGACCGGCAGCACGCCGGTCGCGCCGGACTTCACGAGGCCCGTCGTGTCGACGGTGCCCTCGAACCAGCCGCCGGCGGGGACGAAGCGCAGCTGGACGTTCTCCAGCACCTTCCCCTGCGCGTCGAGGGCGCGGGCGCTGAGGCGGAGGGTGTCCATCGCGGCGACGACCGGATCGGCCGGCGAGACCTCGATGCGGGCGACCGGCGAGGGCGCGGCGGCGGGCGGCTGACCGGCGGCGGCCGCGGGCTGCTGCAGCAGCGCCAGGAGCGCGAGCGTGGGTGCGGACATGGGGCGGGGCACGTGGGCGGGCGGCGCGCGCAGCCGGAACGGGGCCGCGCACGGGGAACCGAGCCCCGCAAGTTGAGGCCGGGCCGTTCCCCCGACCAGAGGGCCCGGACCCGCCCGCGCGGGGTTCACGATCTCATTACCCGCGCGTGTGCCGAACGGTCGTGGTGTGCGGTGCTCGGGGGCTGGCTCCGCGACTTGATGGCGCACAACGGCCAGACGTTCCG
>CBHYLO010000539.1:0-3594 GCA_966128675.1 uncultured bacterium
GGCGCGCGCCGGCGGCGGGGCGGCGGCGCGCGTCGCCGGCGCGCGCCGCGAGCGGCACGCGATCGTGGGGCAGGGCGCGGAGCGGTGGCAGGCGTTCGGCGCGACGCTCGCGCAGGCGCGGCGGCGCGGCCTCGGCTCGCTCGGCGAGTCCGAGGTGAGCGCCTTCGTGCACGACTACCGCTACGTGGCCGCCGACCTCGCGGGGCTGCGCTCGGCGTCCGGCGGCGCCGACTCCGACGACGTGCTGCTCCTCGGGCGCCTGGTGGCCGAGGGGCACAACCTCCTCTACCGGCGCGAGCGGCTGCCGCTGCGCGCGGGAGCGCGGCTGTTCGCGCACGGCCTGCCCGCCGAGGTGCGCCGGAGCGCGGCGCCGATCCTCATCGCGGCGGCGCTGCTCTTCGGCCCCGCGCTCGTCGCCGGCGTGGCGGTGTGGCAGCGGCCCGCGCTCGCGCGCGAGTTCATCCCGCCGGCGATGCGCGCGCGCGCCGACGAGGGCGTGGCGCGCGCCCGCGCGGGCACGGGCTACATCGAGGACCCGGGGCTCTTCCGCCCGCTGATGGCGAGCACGATCGTCGCCAACAACGTGCAGGTCACCTTCGGCGTGTTCGCGCTCGGCGTCACGGCCGGCGTGGGGACGGCCGCGATGCTCGTCTTCAACGGCGTGCACATCGGCGGGCTGTTCGGCCTGTTCGCGAGCAAGGGGATCGCCGCGCTGCTGCTGGCGTTCGTGGCGCCGCACGGCGTGCTGGAGCTGAGCGCGATCGCGATCGCCGGCGGCGCGGGGCTGCTGCTGGCCGGCGCGGTGCTCGTGCCCGGCGACCGCACGCGCCGCGACGCGCTCGTGGACGAGTCGAAGCGCGCGCTGCGGCTGCTGCTGGTGTCGACGATGCTGCTGCTCGTCGCCGGCGCGCTCGAGGGGCTCGTGTCGCCGATCCCCACCTGGCCGCTCACCGCGAAGCTCGCGGTGTCCGGCGTGACGGCGATCGCGCTCGCGTACTACCTGACGCGCGGCCTCACGTCGCCCCGCGCGCCTTGAGCGCGAGGTAGCGGTTCACCACCGCCGCGGCCAGCGCGCCCGTGGGCACGTCGACGACGTCGGCGCCCGCGTGGCGCATCCGCGTCAGCGCGGCCGCGCGCTCCTGCAGCAGCTCCTCCGCGGCTGCGCTCCGGTAGACGCCCTCGGCGTCCGCGGCCGCGTCGGGCGCCGCCGCCGCGTCCAGCGCCTCGTCGCGCAGCGCCACCACCAGCGGCAGGTGGCGCGCGGCCGCGCGGCCGGCGAGCGCCACCAGCGCCCGCGACGCGCGCGGCGCCACGACGTCGGTGTAGAGCACCAGCAGCGCGCGGCGCCGCTGCCGCTCGGCCAGCGCGCGGAACGCCGCCGCGTAGTCCGACTCGACGAGGCTCGGCTGCACGTCGACGAGCGCGTCGCGCAGGCGCGCGAGCGCCCCGGGGCCCGCCGTGGGCGGCACCCACACGCGCACCACGTCGTCGAACGCCAGCAGCCCCACGCGGTCGCCGCCCTGCACGGCCACGTCGGCCAGCACCAGCGCGGCCGCCAGCGCGGCGTCGAAGCGCGAGCCGCCGCCGGCCACCGCCTGCGTCATCAGCCGCCCCGCGTCCACCGCGATCACCACCGTCTGCCCCTGCTCGGCGACGCGCTCGCGCACCAGCAGCGCGTCGCGCCGCGCCGACGCCTTCCAGTCCACGCCGCGTGGATCGTCGCCGGGCACGTACTCGCGCAGCGCCGCGAACACGGTGCCCGCGCCGCGGCGCCGCACCTGGCGCACGCCCGCGTCGCGCAGCCGGTGCTGCACGCTCAGCAGCCGGTAGCGCTGCACGCCCGCGACCGACGGCGCGACGGCGATCGCGTCGTCCGCGTCCCAGCGCAGCGTGCGCCGCACGAGGCCCAGCGGTCCCTCGACGCGGAGCGCGAACGGCCCGAGCGCGTGCCGGCCGCGCGCGTGCGCGCGGAGGCGCACGGGGATCACCGTCTCCGCGTCCGGCGCCAACGTCGCCGCGAGCACCGCGGGGCCCAGCCGCTCGATCGCGGCGGGCAGCTGGTCGTGCAGCGTCGCGCGCACGGCCCGCGCGCCACGCAGCGCGACGACGTAGCGGCCGTCCGCCTCGTCGCCCTGGCCCATCGTGCGCGGCAGGTCGCGCGTCGGCGTCAGCGCGCGCGCGTCGGCCGCGAGCGCCGCGTCGGCCGCGACGACGGCCGCCAGCACCAGCAGCGCGCCCACCGCGAGCACGCGTCCGATCGTCGTGCCCGAGAGGACCCAGAGCGGCGCGAGCGCGAGCACCACGAGCGCCAGGCGGCGCGTGGGCGCGAAGGGGAAGCGTGGGGCGCGCACGGGCGGGCGTCGCGGTCAGCGCGGGGCGCGCACGCGGTCGAGCACCTGCGCCAGCACGTCGTCCGCGCTGCGGCGCTCGACCTCCAGCTCGGGCGAGAGCAGCACGCGGTGCCGCAGCGCGGCGGACGCGAAGTCCTTCACGTCGTCCGGCGTCACGAACGCGCGCCCCGCCAGCACCGCGGCCGCGCGCGCGACCTTGAACAGCGCGACCGTCGCGCGCGGCGAGCCGCCCAGCGTGAGCCCCGGCTCGTCGCGCGTCGCGCGCACCACGTCCACCATGTAGCCCCGCACCTCCGGCGCGACCGCCACGGCGTCCACCGCCTGCCGCAGCGCCGCGCGCTCCGCCGCGTCGAGCACCGCCGCCGGCACGGCGTCGGCCGCCCGCTCGGCGTCGAAGCCCTCGGCGTAGTGGTCCAGCATCGCGCGCTCGGCGTCCGCGTCGGGATAGCCGATGCGGATCTTCAGCAGGAAGCGGTCGAGCTGCGCCTCGGGCAGCGGGAACGTCCCCTCGAACTCGACGGGGTTCTGCGTCGCGAACACGGTGAACGCGTCGCTCAGCGGGCGCGAGCGGCCGTCGACCGTGACCTGCCGCTCCTGCATCGCCTCCAGCAGCGCGGCCTGCGTCTTCGCGGGCGCGCGGTTGATCTCGTCGCCCAGCAGGAAGTCGACGAACACCGGGCCGGGCACGAACTCGAAGCGGCGGCCCGCCTCGTCCTCGCGCAGCACGCTGACGCCGGTGATGTCGCTCGGCATGAGGTCGGGCGTGAACTGCACGCGCCCGAAGCGCGCGCCCAGCGCGCCGGCGAGCGCGCGCACGAGCAGCGTCTTGGCGGTGCCGGGCACGCCCTCCAGCAGCGCGTGGCCGCGCGCCAGCACGGCCACCAGCGCCTCGTCGATGGCCTGCGGCTGGCCCTGCACGCGCGCCGCCACCGCCGCGCGCACGCGCGCGAGCGACTCGGCGACGCGGTCGGGATGCGCGTCGGGCGCGACGGACGGGGACGGATCGGAGGGAGCGGCGACGTCGGTCATGTCGTGGTGGGATCGGCGCCGCGGCTGGCGGCGGAGAGGGTGCGGTCGATGCGCGCGACGGCGGCGCCGACGGCGGCGAGCTCGGACGGCGCGACGGTGCGCGCGAGCGCCGCGCGCACCCGCGCGACGTCGTCGGCGCGCGTGGGGTGGCGCTGCGCGATGCGCGCGAGCGCCTGGTCGTCGTCGGCGCCGGCGAGCGCGGGATGCCGCCGGC
>CBHYLO010000540.1:0-3567 GCA_966128675.1 uncultured bacterium
GTGCGGGGCGTGGTCGCTCGCGTCGGCGTGCAGGCGAAGCTGTTCAATGCGTATCCCCTCCAGCGCCGCGACGCTCTGCTAGATGTGTGACGCCGCCATCCGCCGCCGCGTGCCCAGCATGTCGGCGTCGCGCGAGCCCGACGGCGCGAGCGCGCCCACGAGGTCGAGCTCCGCGCGCGCCTCCGCGGCCCGCGCCTCGAGCGCCGCGATCGTCGCCGGCAGCTCGGCCAGCTGGTCGCGGTAGGGCTGCGGCAGCGCGGCGAACAGCTCGCCCGCCGCCACGCCGAGGGCGACCTCGGTGGCGCGGAAGACGGTGGCGCCCACCGCGCCGGACCGCTCGGGCGCCCCCAGCCGGCGCGCCAGCCATTCGCCCGCACGGCCGTTCCAGAGGCGGTCGCGGAGTCCCGTCTGCCACCACTCGCGGATCGCGGCCGGGATGAACGACACGTCCAGCGCGTTGCTGATCGCGCCCAGCAGCATCGTCGTGAGCAGGGGGACGAGGAACCAGAGGATGCTGACCTTGTTCTCGTGCAGCGTGCCCTCGATGACCAGCACGAGCGTCACCGCGAGCCAGGCCGCGGCGGCGACCGTGGCGACGCGCAGCACGCGGTGGGAGCGGCTCTCCTGCGGCTCGAGCGCGATGGCGTCGGTCTCCGCCCGCTCGCGTCGCGCCACGTCCAGGGCCGTGCGCAGGTCGGCCAGCGAGTGCCCCGCCCGGAACTGGCGCCGCGCCTGGTTCAGGTGGAACCCGACGGTCGGGAAGAGCGGGAGCGACGCGGCCACCGTCAGCATCGCGACGTCCCACCAGCTGGAGCCGGGGTTGCCGGTCGCGTTGGCGTAGGCGTTCCCCAGCGTCAGCGCGGTGAAGCCCGCGGACCACCCCAGGTAGGGGACCAGCAGCGGGTTCCGCGCGGCCAGCCAGGCGCGCAGCGTGGGCGGCAGCGCCGGGCGCGCCTCCGTCGCCGGGGCGAGGGCGGCCGCCAGCGCCTCGCCGTCCGGGAAGCGGCCCTCGGGCTCGCGGACGATGCACCGGTCGATGGCCGCGCCCAGCGCGGGCGGGAGGCCCGGCGCCACGCGCAGGACGCTGGGCGGCGTCTCGGTGGCCTGGCGCACCAGCAGCGCCGGGAGGCTGGGCGCCTCGAACGGCAGGCGGCCGCTCACCGCGAGGTACCCGACGACGCCGAGCGCGTAGAGGTCGCTGCGGCCGTCGATGGTCTCGCTGCCCGCCTGCTCGGGGCTCATGAAGTGGGCGGTGCCCATGATCTTCCCGGGCTCCGTCTCGGGCCCCGCGTGCGCGCCGCCGTGGGCGATGCCGAAGTCGGTGACGAGCGCGCGGCCGGTGCCGCCCTCCAGCAGGATGTTGTCCGGCTTGACGTCGCGGTGGACGATGCCGCGGCCGTGCGCGTAGGCGAGCGCCCACGCGACCTCGCGCAGCACGCGCGTCGCCTCGGCCGGCGGGAGGGGGCCGCGCGTGCGCAGCCGCTCGCCCAGCGTCTCGCCGTCCACGTAGCTCATGACGAAGAAGACGAACCCGCCCGCCTCGCCGACGCGGTGGATGGGGACGATGTGCGGGTGCGAGAGCCCGGCGGCGGTGCGCGCCTCGCGCAGGAAGCGCTCGCGCGACGCCGCGGTGCCGGCCATGTGCGCGGGGAGCACCTTGATGGCGACGTCGCGGTCGAGCTGCACGTCGCGCGCGAGGTACACGATGCCCATCCCGCCGCGGCCGAGCTCGCGCTGGAGGGAGTACTCGCCGGCGAGGGCCGCCTGGAGCTCGAGGAATGCGCCGTCGGGGTGTGCCATGCCGGTAGTACGACGCAGCGGCGATGCCGTTTCGGGCGTACCCGGGGCGGCGTCGGGCGAGCTCCGCCGTTGCCACGGCCGCGTCCGCTCGTCCTCGGGGGCGCAGCGTCCCGCAGGCCCGCGTCCGCCCTCCAGCACCCCGCCGCCGTGTCCCGCATCGCTCTGCGCCCCTCGACGACGGGGCGCGTTCCCGTGGCCGCCGTCCTGCTCGCCGCCGCCTGCGGGGGAGCCGGAGACGGCGGCACCGCCGCCCCGACGCCTCCCGCCCCGCCGGCCCCGCCGGCCGTCGCCACCGTCACCGTGGCGGCGCCCGGCGCGCCGCTGGTGCCCGGCGCCTCGCAGCAGCTGACCGCCGCGGCCGGGGGCGCGAGCGGCAGCCCCGTGGCCGGCGCGACCGTGCGCTGGTCGTCGCAGAACGCCGCCGTCGCCACGGTCACCGGCGCCGGCGTCGTCACCGCCGTGGCGCCCGGCACCGCCCGCATCGAGGCCGCCGCCGGTGCCGCGACCGGCTGGGCCGAGGTCACCGTGCTCGCGGGCGGCCTGGTCACCGCGGCCGGCGGCACCGTCGCGAGCGCGGACGGCCGGCTGACGCTGCTGCTCCCCGCCAACGCCGTCGCCGCGCCGACGCCCATCAGCATCGCGGCCCGGCCCGACTCGCTCGGCACCGATCACACCGTGCCCGGCACGCGCCACGTCTTCGGGCCCACCGGGACGCAGTTCGCGCAGCCGGTCGGCATCGCGCTGCGCTACGACCCGGCCGCGCTCCCGCCCTACACCGACCCGACGGCGCTGCGCGTGGCGCGGCTCACCAACGGCGAGTGGGTGCCCGTCACGGAGGGGATGAGCGTGGACACGGTCACGCGCACGGTGCGCGCCCAGCTCCGCTCCTTCTCGCACTACTCGCTGGTGAGCGATCCGTGCGCGCCGGCGGACGGCGGCATCGGCGGCGTGCAGGGGATGATCAGCGTCGGCGACTGCCAGACGTACGGCGGCGGCAGCTACGGCGACTACTACCGCATCCGCCTCAACCCCGGCATGACGATGTTCGTGCTGGACGGCTCGGGCAGCGTCGACGGCGTGTTCGGCGTGCGCACCAACCACTTCGACGGCAGCCCGGGGACCATCTGGGCCGACGCGGACCTCGGCCAGCGGTTCGCGCTCGTCGCCGACGCGCGCGACCTGGAGCTCTACGTCATCGGGCGCGACTCCACCAAGCGCGGGAGCTACCGCATCGTCTCGGGCTCGCCGGTCTCGCACAGCTGCGGCGGGACGATCATCGCGCTCACGCCCAACGCGATCGTGCGCGGCTTCATGCAGGCGAGCAACAGCTGCGCGCCGACGGTGCGCTACTCGCCCGTGCCCGGCGCGATCGGCAAGCCGCTGTGGACGCACAACTACGTGGTGAAGCTGGAGGCGGGCTACACCTACACGATCACCGCGGGCGCGCTCCCCGCGCAGTCGGCGCTGACGGTCTTCGGCGGCGCGGGCGGGCCGGTGGCGCAGCACGTCAGCGAGCTCCCGGCCACGCGCACCGTGACGGTGCGCCCGGCGAGCACGCGCTACCACACGATCGAGGTCTCGTCGGGCGGCTTCGACGGCAACGGCCGCTGGATCCAGCCCACGTTCTCGTACGCCGTGCAGGTCAGCGGCGGGCGATGACCGCGGCCGGTGCCGCCGACAGCCGCGCGAGTGCGGCGTCGGCGGCGTCGGCCAGCCGCGGCTGCGTGCGGCGCTGGCGCTCGAGCGTCGCGCGGGCCCGGCGGTTCA
>CBHYLO010000541.1:0-3567 GCA_966128675.1 uncultured bacterium
GGCGCGCACCTCGGTGGTGGCGTCGCGCAGCGTGCGCACGAGCGGAGCGACCGCGGCGCGTGGATGCGCGAGCCCGAGGCTGAACGCCGCCGCCGCGCGCAGCGCCGCGTCGCCCGCGCCCAGGCGCTGCACCAGCGGCGCGACCACGCGCTCGCCGCGCTGCGCGCCCAGCAGGCGCGCGGACAGCTCGCGCACGCACGCGTCGGCATCGGCGAGCCCCGTCAGCAGCTGCTCGACGTCCGCGTCGGGCAGGCGCGACATGTCCGCGTCGCGCGCGGGCAGCGCGTCGCCCAGCGGCGTCACGGGCGCGCCGGCGCGGTCGTTCCAGCCGAAGTTGCCGACCGAGCGCGCGGCGAGCGCGCACAGCACGGGCGGCGCGCCGCGCGCCGCGGCGAGGAGCGCGCGCACGTCCTGCGCGGCGGCGACCGCGGTCGGCTCGCGCGGATCCTCGACGTCGTCGCCGAGCCACGGCGCGTGGACGGACAGCGTGGCGGCGGCCGCGGTGGCGAGCGCTCCGAGCAGGCGGATCATCGTGTCTCCCTCCGGCGCGCGCGTGGCGGCGGCCGCGATGGTTGAAAAATCAGCACTTCAGGGGAAAGGGCGGGGCGACCACGCACGCGCGGTCGCCCCGCGGCACCGCTCACGTCACGTCGGCGCGCGTCAGGGATGCGGACGCGGATCGGGCCACGGCCACGGCCAGGGGCCGGCGGCGTGCCCGCCCGCGAGCGCGCGCACCGCGACGGTGCGGACGTTCTGGTCGCTCGACTCCAGCAGCCCGCGCAGCGCGTCGACGGACTTCTCGCCCAGCGTTGCCAGCGCGCGGATGTAGCCCAGCTGCAGCTCCTTCTCGCTCTCCGTGCGCAGCGCGGCCTGCAGCGCGGGCGCGGTCGCCGGGTCCTCGATCTCGTAGAGCGCCCACGCGGTCAGCTGGCGCACGCGCGCGTCGCGGTCGCCCAGCAGCGCGACGAGCGGCCGCGGCGCCGTGCGCGGCTCGATGCTGCCGATCGCCCAGATGGCGCGCGCGCGCACCGACGCGCTCGTGTCGGCCAGCGCGCCCACCAGCGCCTCGACGGACGACGCGTCGCCCGCGTCGCCGAGCGACCACGCGGCGGTGGCGCGCACGCGCGTGTTCGCGTCGCGCAGCGCGGCCACCAGCGCGGCGCGCGCGACGTCGTCGTCCGAGTCGGCCAGCGACCATGCGGCCATCTCGCGCACCGCGACGCTCGCGTCGCGCCGCAGCGCCTCGGCCAGCGCGGCGGCGGCCGCCGACTCGTCCGCGTACTCCGACAGGCCCCACGCCGCCACGCGCCGCAGCGACGCGCTCGTGTCGGTGCGCAGCACCTTCGCCAGCAGCGTCGCGCGCTCGTCCCGCGCCTCGGCGCGCGGCGGCTGCTGGCCGTCGCGGCCCATCAGCATGCGCAGCGCGACGGCCGGCGCGCCCGACTCGTCGGTCGCCTCCACCCGCGTGGTCGTGCGCTGCCGCCGCTCGACCGTCGTGCGGGTGCGCGTGTCCGTGGTGGCGTCGGTCTCGGGCCGGACGTCGACCGGCGCCGCCGACACGGCGTCGCGCGGCTCGGGATCGTCGTCGACGACGACCGAGGCGGGCGCCGCGGGCGTGGCGGTCGGCTCGGCCGCGGCGCGCGGGGCGGGCGCGGCGGCGCTGACGGTCACGGTGATGAGCGCGAGCACCGCGACGAGCGACGCGGTCTGGCGGCGGCTGGGTGCCGTGCGCGGGCGCTCGGGATCGAGGATGTCGAGCATGCGGCCCTCGAACTCGGTGCGGCGCGCCATGGCGAGCGCGGTGATCGGCGTCGCGTCGCCGCGCACCGAGGTGACGATGTCCAGCAGGTGCTCGGCGTAGTCCGCGGCGCGCGCGCCGCACGAGAGCGCGAGGTCGTCGCACGCGCGCTCGCTCTCGGCGCGCAGGCGCTTCGCGGCGGTCCAGACGAGCGGATGGAACCACCACACCGCGCACGTCAGCCGCGCCAGCGTGTGGCCCGCCAGGTCGCGACGCCGCACGTGCGCCAGCTCGTGCAGCAGCACCGCGCGGCGGCGGTCCAGCGACCAGCCGTCGCTCTCGGCGGGCAGCACGATCGTCGGCCGCAGGATACCGCACGCGAACGGCATCTTCGCGTCGGCGCTGCGGAGGAGCCGCGGCGCGTCGTCGAGGCCCAGGCGGTCGGCGATCTCCCACATCGGGTCGAGCCAGTCGTGCCCGTCCAGCGGCTGCGCGCGGCGGATGATGCGGCGCACCGCGAGCCACGCCTTCGCCAGCGACGCGCCGATCACCAGCGCCACCGCGGCCCAGAGCGCGAGCAGCGACGGCACGAAGGCGAGCACGCGGCGCACGAGCGGCGTCTCGATGGCGGTCGCATCGCCGCCGTTCGATGCGGAGGCAGCGGCGACGATGGGCGATTCGGCGGGCCCGGGCGCCGATGCAGCGGCGATCGACGGCGCGACGATCGGCGCCACGACGGGTGCCGCCGGCTCCGCGGGCAGCACCGCGAGGCGCAGCGGCGCCCACGTCGCGAGCGCGGGCACCAGCAGCAGCCCGCCGAGCGTCACCAGCCAGACGACGTGGCGCGCGCCGGCGGGCGCGCGCTGCAGCAGGCGCGCGACGCCCCACGCGGCGAGCAGCACGAGCGTCGCCTTCGCGAGCAGCAGGACGAGGGAAGCGGGGAGCATCGGCCTACCTCCCGTCGTCGCGCGCGCGCCGGATGCTGTCGCGCAGGCGCGCGATCTCGGCGTCGCTGAGGTCCACGTCCGACATCCGCAGCAGCGCCGTGATGGCCTGCTCGGGCGAGCCGGCGAAGTGCGTGCTGACGACGTGGGCGAGGGCGCGCTCCTGCGCCGATTCGGCCGGCGTCGCGGGGAAGTAGACGTAGCGCGGGCCGTCGTCGCGGTGCCGGATCAGCCCCTTCTCGCCGAGGATGCGCACGACCGAGCGCACCGCGGAGTAGGTGGGCGGATCGGGGAGGTCGGTCATGATCTCGGCCACCGTGGCCTCGCCGCGGCGGTGGAGGATGTCCATCACCTGGCGCTCGCGGCGCGACAGGTCGAGGGTCTCGGGCTGGCTGGTCACGGCGGGGTCCGCGCGGAGGGTGCTGAAAAATCAACCGTGCTGATATTTCAGCAGGAACCGCCGCGCGTCAAGAGCGGATCTCGGCGCCCGGTCGCCGGACCCTTCGGTTGCGCCCGGCGCCCGGCCACCTTCCATTGGCCACGCCCCGGGCGCCGCGGCGCCGATCGTCTCCACTGCCCACCCCGTCACGATGCGCCCCCTCGCGGGACTGCTCGCCCTCTGCCTCACTGCCGGCGTCCTCGGCGCCCAGGCCCCGACGCTCGACGCCCTCATCCGGGCCGAGGACGCGCGCGGCGCCACGGCCGCCGACCTGGCGACGCTGCGGGCCGGCCTCGGCGCCGGCGACGCGACGCTGCGGCGCATGGCGGTGCGCGCCCTGGGGCGGTGGGAGCGCCCGGACCTGCTGGATGACGTCGCGGGCGCGCTGGACGACACGGACGCCACGGTGCGGCGCGCGGCGGCGGACGCCGTGGGGCAGGCGGTGC
>CBHYLO010000542.1:0-3565 GCA_966128675.1 uncultured bacterium
CCGCCCCGCGCGCCCCCCACCGCGGGGGGGGGGGGCCGGGGTGCGCCGCCCCGCCCCTCCGTCGTTCGCGCGTGCCGCCGCGTCAGTCCAGCGCGCGCACGAACTCCGTGACCAGCGCGCGGAACTGCGCGCTGACCGCGCGGCCGGTCTCCAGCACCTCCTCGTGCGACAGCGGGTGCGTCGCGATGCCGCACGCCATGTTGGTGATGCAGCTGACGCCCGCCACGCGCATCCCGATGGCGCGCGCCACCACGACCTCGGGCACGGTCGACATCCCGGTCGCGTCGGCGCCCAGGCGCTCCAGCATGCGCGTCTCGGCCGGCGTCTCGTAGGTCGGGCCGACGGACGCGGCGTAGACGCCCTCCTGCACGCGGATCCCCTGCTCCGCCGCCACGCGCCGCAGCACCGCGCGCAGCGCGGCGTCGTACGGGTCCGACATGTCCGGGAAGCGCACGTCGCCCGACTGCAGCGGCCCGACGAGCGGGTTGCGGAACATGAGGTTGATGTGGTCGGCGATGATCATCAGGTCGCCCGCCGCAAAGGTGCGCCGCACGCCGCCCGCCGCGTTGCTGACGAACAGCGTCGGCGCGCCGAGGGCGTGCACCACGCGCACCGGGAAGCCGGCCAGCGCGGCCGGGTGTCCCTCGTACATGTGGAAGCGGCCCGCGAGCGCGACGACCTCGCGGCCGGCGAGCGTGCCGGCGATCAGCGCGCCCGCATGGCCCGCCACCGTGGCCGTCGGGAAGCCCGGCACCTCCGCGAACGGCATGCGGCGCGCGTCGGCGATGTCGTGGGCGAGGTCGCCCAGCCCGGAGCCGAGGACGATCGCGCAGGCGGGGGCGCGCACGCCGAGGCGCGCGCGGATCGCGTCCGCCGCGCGCGCGGCCGCCTCGGCGCCGTAGCGCGCCAGCTCGTCGTGGTCGGCACCCACGACGGCGTGCACGGCGGCGCTCACGCGAGCACCTCGCGGGCGTCGGCGCGCAGCGCGGCCAGGTCGCGCTCGACGCGGGCGAGGAGCGCGCGGCGCTCGTCGGCCGGGAGGAAGGCGCTCTCGAAGCCGTTCAGCGCCACGCGCGACAGCTCGTCGAAGGTGAAGTCCAGGTGCGCCGCGGCGTGCACGTACTCGTCGACGAGCGTGGTGCCGCTCATGAGGCGGTTGTCGGTGTTCAGCACGACGTTGAGTCCCAGGTCGAAGTAGCGGCGGAACGGATGCGACGCGTAGTCGTCGGCCGCGCGCGTCTGGACGTTGGACGTCAGGCAGCACTCGCAGCAGATGCGCCGCTCTCCGACCTCGTCCACCAGCGCCGGGTCCTCGATGAGCCGCGTCGCGTGGCCCAGCCGCTCCGCGCCGCAGGTGTGCAGCGCGTCGCGCACGCTCTCCGCGCCCGCGCCCTCGCCCGCGTGGCAGGTGATCGCGAGGTCGTGCTCGCGCGCGTGCTCGAACGCCGCCAGGTGGCGCGACGCGGGATTGCCCGCCTCGCCGCCCGCGAGGTCGAAGCCGACGACGCCGCGGCCGCGGTACGCCACCGCGAGCTGCGCCAGCTCCAGCGAGATCTCGGGGTCCATGTTCCGGATCCCGCATACGATCACGCGGGCCACGATCCCCGTCTCGCGCTCGGCGCGCGCGAGCCCGCGCAGCGGCGCCTCGACCGTGGCGCCGAGCGAGAGGCCGCCGCTCGTGTTGAGCACGGGCGCGAAGCGCGTCTCGAGGTAGCGCACGCCCTCGGCCGCCGCGTCCACGGCCAGCTCGTAGGCGATGCGCTCCAGCGCCGCCTCGGTCTGCATCACCGAGAGCGTCACGTCGAAGCGCGCGAGGTAGTCCTCGAGGTTGCGCGCGTCGTCCACGCGCATGTACTCGCGCAGCGCCTCGGGCGTCCCGGCCGGCATGCGGACGCCCAGCTCCGCGCCCAGCGCGATCAGCGTGTCGGGGCGCACGGAGCCGTCCAGGTGGCAGTGCAGCTCCGCCTTGGGGAGGCGCGCGAGCAGCGTGCGGTCCACCGCGGCCTCGCGCGCGGCGCGCCGCTCGGCGACCTCCTGCGGATGGAGGCGGGCGGTGCGGGACGGGAGGTCGGCGTGTCGGTCGGTCATTCGGCGTCGTCGGCGGCCGCGGCGCGGCGCGCGGCAATCAGGCGGTAGATGGCGCCCGCGTACGTCTCGTCCTGCGGGTCGACGGGCAGGCCACGGCTGTCGGTCACGAGGCGCTCGCCGGCGGCGACCGCGTCGGCCGTGCCGGCGTCGAGCGCGCGGACGGCGTCGGCGACGGTTGCGCCGCGCGGGACCTCGACGGCCCGCTCGTTCACGAACACGCGGAGCGTCGGCGGCAGCGCGGTCACGGGCGCGCTCCCGCGACGTTGCGGATGCGGACCTCGGTCGGCGCGCGCACGGGCTGCGGCAGCTGGCGCAGGTAGCCCATCAGCGCGTCGACGTCCACGACCTTCGTCTCGACCACCGAAGCGGCGCCCTCGGCGAGCGTCACCCCGTCGCCGCCGGTGACGAGGAAGTCGTTGATCGTGACGGCGTACAGCTGCTCGTCCTCGATCGCCTTCCCGCCGTCGAGCGTCGCGCCGACGAAGCGCGCGGTGCCGGTCTTCGTGCTGTCGTAGGTGATGGTGACGCCGCTGACGTGCCAGCGCGGCCGGTCGCGCGTGACGAGCTTCGGCAGGTACGCCTTCAGGTCGCGGCCGCGCACGCGCAGCGTGTAGAGCGTGTTGCCGAACGGCTGGATCTCGTAGAGGCGGCCGAAGGTCGCCGTGCCCGCCGGCAGGCCGGCGCGGATGCCGCCGTTGTTCATGATCGCGACGTCGGCGCGCGTGGCCCACCGCTGCGCGTCGGCGATCAGGTTGCCGGCCGCGTACTGCTCGTCCGGCTCCTTGGGCATCGCGTCCGCCACCTCGGCCACCACGCGCGTCACGCGCGCCTGCACGTCGGCCAGCGCCTTCGCGCTGAGCGCGGCGACGCGCGGCGGGACGGGCCCCATCGAGTCGGCGACGACCTCGCGCATCTCGACGCGCGGCGCGCCGCCCGCCAGCGGGACGTCGATCACGCCCAGCCCGCGGCCGCTGGAGCGGCCCTGCGAGATCGGGATGCCGTTGACGACGGTCGCGACGCGCGAGTGCGTGTGCCCGCTGACGATCGCCGCGACGGGCTCGCGCAGCGCGCGCGCGAGCTCGAACACCTCGCCCGTGCAGGGCGTCGGTCCGCTGGCGCCCGCCGAGCCCGGATCGTTCTCGCCGTCGCGGTCGCAGAAGCCGCCGATGTGCCCCGTCACCACGACGAGGTCCGCGCCGCGCGCCCGCAGCGCGCGCGCCCGCTCGTCGATCGCCGGGGCCATCGGCCCGAACACCAGCCCCTTCACGTTCAGCACCTTGGTGGTGCGCGGCGTGGACGGATCGGCGACGCCGACGATGCCGATGCGCAGCCCGTTGCGCACCACCAGCGTGTCGTCGCGCAGCCACGGCAGCTTCCGCCCGTCCGTCGTGCGGACGTTGGCGCCGAGGACCGTGTAGGGCAGCTCGCGGAGCCGGGCGCGCAGCGTGTCGACGCCCCAGTCGAACTCGTGGTTGCC
>CBHYLO010000543.1:0-3561 GCA_966128675.1 uncultured bacterium
GCGAGCTCGCGGCGGAGCCACATGCGCGCGACCGCCCACTCGCGCCCCACCGTCGCCGGCGACACGCCGAGCGCCGCCGCCGCCTCGGGGATGCTGAGGCCCGCGAAGTAGCGCAGCTCCACCAGCCGCGCCTTGCGCGGGTCGAGGACCGCGAGCCGCGCCAGCGCGTCGTCCAGCGCGAGCACGTCCACCGCGTCCGCCGTCTCCGCCATCGCGGCCGCGCGGTCCGCGTCGCCGAGCGAGAGCTGCGTCGCGCCGCCGCCGCGCTTCTGCGCGCGGCGCGTGCGCGCGTGGTCCACCAGCACGCGCCGCATCATCTGCGCGGCGACGGCGAGGAACTGCGTGCGGCTCTCCCAGTGCGCGTCGTGCTGGCCGCCGAGCCGCAGCCACGCCTCGTGCACCAGCGCGGTGGCCTGCAGCGTGTGGCCCTCGCCCTCGCGGCGGAGCGCGCGCTGCGCCTGCCGCCGCAGCTCGGCGTACACCAGCGGCACGAGCGCCTCGCTCGCCCGCGCGTCGCCGGCGCCCCAGGCGCGCAGCAGCTCGGTGACGGCGGGCGCCGGGACGCCGGCCGCGTCGGGCTCGGGAGTGGAGGGCACGACCGGTCGGGGCGGAGGGACGAGGGCCACGGGCACCGGTTGGACACCGGCCGCGGCGGGGACGTTTCGTCCCAAGGTACGCCGCGGACCCGCCCGCGCGATGCACGGGCCGGCCGGCGTGCCGGACGTTATCGTGGGGCACCGCCGGACCCGCCCGTCCCCGCCCCACCCCCTCCGCTTCGATGAAGCTCCGTCTCGCCACCGCCGCGCTGCGCGCGGCCGCGCTCCTCACGTCCTCCGCGCTGGCCGCCCAGGCGCCGTCCCCCTCGCCCGACGGCGCGAGCTGGATGCGCTACCCCGCGCTCTCGCCCGACGGCCGCACCCTCGTCTTCACCTACAAGGGCGACCTGTACACGGTGCCCAGCAGCGGCGGCGCGGCCGTCCCGCTGACGTCGCACGCCGCCAACGACGTGATGCCGGTGTGGAGCCGCGACGGCAGGCGCATCGCCTTCGCGTCCGACCGCCACGGGAACTACGACGTGTACGTCGTGGGCGTCGGCGGCGGCGAGCCGACGCGCCTCACCTTCCACTCGGCCCCCGAGTACCCGTACAGCTTCACCGCCGACGGCGCGCGCATCCTGTTCGGCGCGGCGCGGCAGGACGCGGCCGCGAACCGGCTCTATCCGACCGCCGCGCAGCCGGAGCTCTACGCCGTGGCGGCGACCGGCGGCCGTCCGACGCAGGTGCTGACGACGCCCGCCGAGAACGCGCGGCCGAGCGCGGACGGCCGGTTCCTGATCTACGAGGACCGCAAGGGCGGCGAGAACGCGTGGCGGAAGCACCACACGTCGGCCGTGGCGCGCGACGTGTGGATCCTCGACACGCGCAGCGGCGAGCACCGGCAGGTGACGACGTTCGCGGGCGAGGACCGCGACCCCGTGTTCACGCGGGACGGGCGCGCGTTCCACTACCTGAGCGAGGCGAGCGGCACGCTCAACGTGCACCGCATGAGCGTGGACGGCGGCGCGTCGGAGCAGCTGACGCGGTTCACCGGCGTGCCGGTGCGCTTCCTGTCGATGGCCGACGACGGCACGCTCGCCTTCGGGTGGGACGGGCAGATCTACACGATGGCGGCCGCGGGCGGGCCGGCGCGGCGCGTGCCGATCACCGTCACCGCCGACGACAAGTCGAACCGCCAGCGCATCCTCGCGGTGACGCAGGGCGCGCAGGGACTCGTCGTCTCGCCGAACGGGAAGGAGGTCGCGTTCCTCTACCGCGGCGACGTCTTCGTGAACGCGGCCGAGGGCGGCGGCACGAAGCGCATCACCGCCACGCCCGAGGCGGAGACGGGGCTCGAGTTCTCGCCCGATGGCAAGGCGCTCGTGTACGCGTCGGAGCGCGGCGGGAAGTGGGCGATCTACGAGGCGCGCCGCGCGCGCGACGCGGAGCCGTACTTCTACGCGTCCACGGTGGTGCGCGAGACGCCGCTGGTCTCCAACGACCGGCAGAACACGCACCCGAGCTTCTCGCCCGACGGGAAGACGCTGGCGTACCTCGAGAACCGCAACACGCTGCGGGTCGTCGACCTCGCCACGAAGGCCACGCGCACGCTGCTGACCGAGAAGGAGCTGTTCGGCAACGACCACTGGTTCCAGTGGAGCCCCGACGGGAAGTGGATCGCCTTCGACCTCGACGTCCCCGGCATCGCGCCGAGCGAGGTGGGGCTGGTGCGCGCCGACGGCACGGGGCAGGTGGTGAACCTCACGCAGAGCGGCTTCAACGACGCGCGCCCGCGCTGGATCCTCGGCGGCAAGGCGATGATGTGGTTCAGCAACCGCGACGGCATGAAGTCCGTGGCGCAGAGCGGGAGCACGCAGCAGGACGCGTACGCGATGTTCTTCGACCGCGAGGCGTGGGAGCGCTTCCGCCTGTCGAAGGACGAGTTCACGCTGGCGAAGGACGCCGAGGAGCGGCTGGCGAAGGCGCGCGGCGACTCGGCGAAGGGGAAGGACAGCGCGGCCGCGCGCACGCCCGTGAAGCCGCTGGCGCTCGACCTGGCGGACCTCGACGCCCGCCGCGCGCGCCTCACGGTGGCGTCGGCCTCGCTCGGCGACGCCCTCGTGAGCAGGGACGGCGAGACGCTGTACTACCTGGCGCGCTTCGAGAAGGGGCTCAACCTCTGGTCGACGAACCTCCGCAGCCGCGAGACGAAGATGCTGCTGCAGCTCAACGCCAACGGCGGCAACATGGCGTGGGACAAGGAGCAGAAGCTCCTGTACCTGCTGGCCGACAGCACGATCTCGCGCATCGACCCGAGCGCCGCGACGCCCAAGCGCGAGGTCGTGTCGCTGAGCGGCGAGAACTCGCTCGACGTGGACGCCGAGCGGGCGGCGATGTTCGACCACGTCTGGCGGCGGACGCGCGACACGTTCTACACGGGCGGCTTCCACGGCGCCGACTGGGCCACGCTGCGCGCGGTGTACGCGAAGTACCTGCCGCACGTCGGCACCAACGCGGCGTTCACCGAGCTGCTGGCGGAGCTGCTGGGGGAGCTGAACGTCAGCCACAGCGGCGCCAGCTACGCCTTCACGACGCCGACGGACGACGCGACGGCGTCGCTGGGGCTGCTCTACGACCCGGCGTTCGCGGGGCCCGGGTTCAGGGTCGCGGAGGTGCTGCGCGGCGGGCCGCTCGACCGCTCGGACGTGCGCCTGCGCCCGGGCGCGATCGTCCGCGCGGTGGACGGCGTGGACATCGCGCCGGCGCGCGACATCGCCGAGCTGCTGAACCGGAAGGCGGGGAAGAACGTGCTGCTCACCATCGCCGACGGCGGCGCGACGAGCGAGATCGTGGTGAAGCCGGTGTCGCCGGCGGAGGAGGGGCGGCTGCTCTACGCGCGCTGGGTGCGGCGCAACGCGGAGGAGGTGGACCGCGAGAGCGGCGGGCAGCTGGGCTACGTGCACATCCCCGGCATGAACGACGGCGCGTACCGCACGACGTTCGAGGAGATCATGGGGAAGTACGC
>CBHYLO010000544.1:0-3549 GCA_966128675.1 uncultured bacterium
GAACGACACGCCGTGCAGCGCGGTCCCGCTGCGCGGGTACTCCTTGACGACGTTCAGGTAACGCAGCACTGCGACCTCCGGTGCGGCACGCCGCGCGTCAGGCGCCGAGCGCCTGCTCGACGTCGGCGATGAGGTCCTCGACGTTCTCGATCCCGACGCTGAGGCGCAGGAACCCGTCGGGGATGCCGATGGCGGCGCGCGCCTCGGACGTCATGTGCGCGTGCGACGAGTAGCGCGGCTCGCTGAGCAGCGAGTCGACGCCGCCGAGCGACGGCGCGTGGGCGAAGACGCGCAGCGCGCGCACGAAGCGGTCGGCCGCCGCGCCGCCGCCGGCCAGCTCGATCGCCATCATGCCGCCGTAGCCGTCCAGGATCTCGGTGGCGAGCGCGTGATCGGGGTGCGACGCGAGGCCGGGGTAGTGCACGCGGCCGATCGCCGGATGGCGCTCGCACCACTGCGCGAGCGCGAGCGCGTTCTCGTTCTGGCGGCGCACCCGCACGTCGAGCGTCTTCAGCCCGCGCTCCAGCAGCCAGCAGGCGAACGGGTCGGGCGCCTGGCCCCACACCGCCATCTTCTGCCGCACCTCCTCGATGAACGGCGCCGCGCCCATCACCGCGCCGCTGAGGATGTCGTGGTGGCCGTTGAGGTACTTGGTGGCCGAGTGGATGACGACGTCCGCGCCGTGCTCGATCGGCCGGAAGTTCACCGGGCTCGCGAACGTCGAGTCGACGACCAGCGCCAGCCCGATCTCGCGCGTCAGCTTGGCCAGCGGGCGCAGGTCGAGCACACGCGTCGTCGGGTTCACCGGGCTCTCGACGAACACCGCGCGCGTCGACGGGCGCAGCGCCTGCCGCCACCCGCGCGAGTGCGTCGGGTCGACGAACGTGACCTCGATGCCGAGCGCCGCGAACTCCTGCGTGAACAGCTTGTGCGTGCCGCCGTAGATCCAGGCGCTCGACACCAGGTGGTCGCCGGGCCGCAGCAGCGCGAGCAGCGCGCACGCCGTGGCGCCCATGCCGCTGCTGAGCACCAGCGCCTCCTCGGCGCGCTCCAGCCGCGCCAGCCGGCGCTGCACGATCTCGGCGTTGGGCGTGTTGCCGTAGCGCGTGTACTTCAGCCCCTCGCCCGTGCCCTGCGGCTGGTGGAAGTTCACCGACTGCACGAGCGGCGACACCACGGGCACGTGGCCCTCGCCCAGGACGTCGGCGTGCGGCCGGTCGCCGTGGAGGGCGAGCGTCGAGAGGCCGGGCGCGGGGAGCGCGGCGGCGGTGGTGTCGGGCGCGTGGATGGTCATGCGGCGGCGGGGCGGGCGCGGGGCGCCGGGTCAGACGAAGCGGCCGACCTCGGGAGGGGCGTCGAGGTCGGGCTTGAGGATGTACACGATCTCAGACGGCGCGACGCCGGCCACGTCACGGACCGCGACGTCGCCCCGCTTCAGGGTGTCGTCGATCTGGAGCGTCGCCAGCTGCTGCCGGCGGGGCCCCTCGACGATCACCAGCTCCCCGTCCTCCAGCATGCGCTGCTTCGCCTCGTCGGCGTTGATGCGCACCTGCGGGCCGCGCTCCGGGTCGGAGAGGCGCGTGGCCTGGAAGTGCGCCACGCGCATCGGGCGGGCGCTCTGCGGGCGCTTGTAGAGCGGGCTCACGCCGCCCGTCCCGACGCGGGCCCCGGCTCGGGGGCGCGGTCCAGCCGGGCGCCGACCGCCGCCCAGCCGCCGTCCACCCGCATCGCCAGGCGGCGGGCGCACAGCCGCTCCAGCAGCTCCGCGGCGCGCGCGGCGGCGGCCGCCGCGGCCTCGCCCGTGGGCTGCTCGGCCAGGTCGCCGGCCAGCACGCGGGCCAGCGCGGCCTCGTCGCAGGCACCGAGCGCGCGCAGCCGGTCCCAGGCCACCCGCTCCTCGGGCGCGACCTCGCCCACCAGCTGCGGGACGCCGTCGAGCATCGCGACGATCGCCAGCCCGTGGCGCTCCAGCACCGCCTCGATCGCGTCCAGGTGGCGGTCGCAGATGCCGCGGAAGACGAAGTAGCCCTCGGGGGCCGCCGCCTCGATCTGCCGCGCCGCGTCCTCGACGGAGCGCAGCATCAGCTTCGCCACGATCTCGTCGGCGCAGCTGAAGTCGAGCAGCGTCACCTGCGAGAAGTCGATGACGGTGACCGTGCGCACGCCCGCCTCGGCGATCGCGCGCTCGATCTCGGTGCGCACCGCGACGCCCGTGGGGCGCGTGACGAGGTTCGAGTACAGCTCGCACACGGTGCCGCGCAGCACCGAGCCCAGGTCGATGTGATGGTGGATCACAGCAGCTCCAGGCGGCTCGCCGCGGCGCTCCCGCGGGCCGGCGTCGCCGGCGTCTGCGGGGCGGCGGCGGGGATCGTGATCTGCACCTGCGCGCCCGGGAACGCCGGCAGCGACTCGAGCAGCGCCGGATCGTCGTCCCAATCCGGCACCAGCGCGATGCGCGCGGTCCCGCTGCGCACGCTCAGCTTCCCCGACCACTTGTGCACGAACGACCGGATGCCGGCAAGACCCTGGCCACGGCCCTTGTCGGTGAACCGGCTCACGTTGCGCAGCACCGCCTGCTCCAGCGCCATCCCGTCGTCCCATCGGTCGCCGCGCGGCCGCGCGTGGTTGCTCTCCAGCGACTTGCGGAAGCCGATGCCCGCGTCGCACACCGCGATCACGACCACGCGGCGGCCGAGGCGCTTCTTCCACGTGTACGTCTGCACCGCGACCCAGCCGCCGCGCCCCGCGTGCTCCACGACGTTCTGGCACGCCTCGGAGAGCGCCATCGAGAAGCGGATCGTCGCGCGGTTGTCCAGCCCGAGCTGGTCGTGCAGGATCGCCTGCGACCGCTCCTGGATCTGGCCCACGATGTCGTGCACGTCGCCGGCCTGGCGGATCGCCGTGATCTCCAGCAGCACGCTCGACTCGCCCGTCGTGCGCGCGCGCGGCACCGGGCGCCCGAAGTCGTACAGCTGCTCGGCGTGGCGGAAGAAGCCCGTGCGCGCCCAGTACGACAGCGTGTCGTCGGCCTCGGGCGGCGCGAACGCCGGCCGCACCTCGCGCGCCTGCGCCAGCGCGAGCAGCGCCGTGAGGCCGTAGGGCGACGCCCAGCGCACGTGCCGCGCGTCCACCAGCAGGCGGTCGTCCGCCGGCACGTCCGCCAGCTGCGCGATCACCTGCTCGAACGCGGCCTCGTCGAGCGACGGCGGGACGGTGAGGACGGAGGACACGGGGGAGGGCGGGGGGACTCAGTCTAGGCTCGGCGCTCCGCGCTCGGCGCTCGCATCGCCGTGCGAACGGGCCGAGCGCCGAGCGCCGAGCGCGCAGCGCTGAGCGTCGAGGGGTCAGGGCAGCGACAGCTGGCCCCGAAGAAACGCCGCCAGCCCCGAGGCGCCCCGGTGCTCGACGTTGCGCGCCGCCGCCGCGTTCGCGGCCGCCAGCGCGTCCGACAAGGTAGCACCGGCGAGCAGGTGCGAGAAATGGGTGGCGCCCCAGACGTCGCCGCACCCGGTCGGGTCACCGTCGCCGCCGCGCGCCGCCACGCCGGGG
>CBHYLO010000545.1:0-3538 GCA_966128675.1 uncultured bacterium
GGCGCGCCCGACGACGCGCCCGGCGCGTCGTCGAGCATCGTGTCCGGCGGCAGTCGGTGGGGCACGGCGCTCACTGAGGCGGGCGTGTCAGGAGACGGGATGGGCGCGACGGTAGCCGCCGGCGCGGCCGCGCGGGCGGAGTCCATGAACGACGATCGGCGCTCCGGCCAGGAAACGGAAGGGTGCGGGCGTGCGCCGTCGCGGCGGCTCAGCGCCGCGGTCGGCGAAGCCCCGGGACACGCGACCACGGCACCGACGCCGACAGCTCGGACGCGCCGTCCGGCCCCAGACGCCGCACGCGGACGGTCACGAACGCGTCGACGAGGCTCAACATCCGGTTCGCGATCAGCACGCTCATCGCGTTCGTGGCGGCGCGGTCGGCGCTGTTCTGCCGCTTGATCGTCAGCCGGTACTCGCCGAGGAGGTTCTGGCGGTCCCGCCAGCTCCACAGGTACGCGTCGCCGTACGCGTGCTGCCGGTAGTAGGCGAGCGCCCGCTGGTACGCCGGGTCCGTCGTCGGCAGCGACGCGTTCCCGCCGAAGTACAGCTGCCGCGCGCGCGTCCAGACGGAGCCGTTGAACGTGCTGTCCGTCGTCTCGGGATCGAGCTCGCCGCCCGGCACCACGTCGAAGCGTCCGCTGCCGACGTAATCGGGATTCTCCAGCCGCTCGTAGTAGTCCCAGTCGCCGTCCGGGCAGGGCGCGGCGCACGGCTGCCGCGCGATGTCGCGCGCGATGCGCCGGTACTCGCCGCGGGCGCGCCGCGCGTCGCGCCGCGACTCGGCGAACTGCAGCCACGTGTACAGCTCGAGCGCCGCGTAGCCCGCTGCCCGCGTCTGCCGCATCACCGCCTGACCGGACCCGGGCAGCACCGCGGACGCCACCGGCGCCCACCAGGGCACCGACCGCCGCACCGTGTCGGCCAGCACCAGCGCCGCGACGTGGCGCGCGGAGTCGGCGTCGTGCGCGGCGGCCGCGGGTCGCACGGGCCCCGCCCCGCGCGCGCGCTGCGCGTCCGCGCGGCCGGTGAGCAGCGCGGCGAGCGTGCTCGCGGCGAGGACGAGTCGGCGCACGCGCATGTCGGGGTCAGAACAGGTAGCGCAGCGCGACGTAGGTCGGCGGATCGCCGACCTCCACCGAGAAGCCGCTCAGCTGCCGCGCGACGTCGAAGCCCAGGCGCTTGCCCTGGTACCCGAAGCCGACGCTCGGCCCGCTGTCGCCGGTGCGCTGCACCCAGCCGCCGCGCAGCGCGATCATGTTCCGGAACGTCCCCTCGGCGCCGAGGTGCACCGCCGGATCCGAGCCGCCGGCGCCGACGCCGTTCACGAAGTCGGCGGAGAGGCGCAGCCGCGCGTCCTTCACGCGGCGCGCGAGCGCCGCGACGTCGTACCGCGCCCCGACCGCGAGCTGCGTCGGCAGCGGATCCGCCTGATCCGCGTCCTTCACCTGCAGGCGCAGGCCGAGGTGGCGCACGGCGGCACCGACGGCGATCGGGGCGTGTTTCCGGAAGTCGTACTGCGCGCCGACGTCCACCATGCTCGTCGTGCCGCGCACCGGATCCTCGTCGACGGGCGCGCCGGGCACGGTGCAGGTGCCACTGCAGTCGTAGCGCATCTGGATCACCCGGTACGTGAGGCCGAACGAGAAGTCGCGCGCCACGGTGCTCGCGTAGCTCGCCGCCGCGGAGACGCTGCGCACGTACGCGGTGCCGATCTGGTTCCCGAAGTCGTCGGTCGCAGGCGTCTCGGCGAGGTTTACCAGGTAGCCCGACGCGGCGAACGTGCCCAGGCGGCGCGACGGCAGCACGACGGCCAGCAGGTCGCGTCGCGCGAAGAAGTCCTGGCCGTGCAGCAGCGCGATCTCGCGCGTCGTCGCGAAGCCGAGGCCCGCCGGGTTCGTGAGCTGGCTCTCGGCGCCGAACTGCCCGGCGGTGGCGGCCCCGCCGATGCCGACCGTGCGCGCGCCGAGCGGCAGCACGAGCGACTGCGCGCCGGCCTCGTTGATCGACTGCGCCGCCGCGGCGCGCGAGGCGCCGGCGAGCGTCAGCAGCGCCAGGACGCGGTGCGCGAACCCGCGCCGGGCGCGCGCCGGCACGACCTCAGAGCGGCGAGGCCTCATCCACGAGCATGATCGGGATGTCCTCGCGCACCGGATAGCGAAGGGCGCAGTGCCGGCAGATGAGGGACGACTCGGACTCCCGGTACTCCAGCTCTCCCTTGCACTTCGGGCAGACCAGGATGGCCAGCAGTTGTGGGGCGAGGCTCATGCGTCGGGATCCGGCGGCAGGTGGTATCCGAGCCGGCGCAGGGCGCGCTGGTCGCGGCGCCAGTTCGGAAGGACCTTCACCCACAGGTCGAGATACACCTGCGCCTCGAGCAGCGACTCGATCTTGGCGCGCGCGGCGCGGCCGATCTCGCGGATGCGCGCCCCCTTGGCTCCGATCAGGATGCGCTTCTGGCTGTCTCGCTCGACGTGCAGGACCGCCCGAATGTACACCGGCGACCGGCTCTCCCGGAACTCCTCGATCTCGCAGGCCACGCTGTACGGCACCTCGTCGTCCAGCTGCTCCAGCGCCGTCTCGCGCACCAGCTCCGCGGCGAAGAACCGCAGCGTCTGGGTGCTGATCTCGTCGTCCGGGTAGAGGAACGGGCTCTCGGGCAGCCGCGCGGCCGCGGCGTCGAGGAGCGCGTCGACCCCGTCGCCGGCGAGCGCGGAGACGAGGGCCGCCTCCGGGAAGCGGGCCTGCAGCCCCGCGCGCTGCTCGGCGGACAGCGCATCGACCTTGTTCAGCACCAGCAGCACCGGTGCGCGCGGGCGCTCGGCGGCGCTCAGGCCCGCGACGTCGTCGAGCGGTGCCGGCTCGCCCTCGGTCGCGTCGACCAGGTAGAGCACCACGTCGGCGTCCCGCAGCGCGGTCATCGCGGTGCCGCGCATCGCGGCGTGCAGCGCGTAGCGCGGCTCGAGCAGGCCGGGCGTGTCGAGGACGACCATCTGCGTGTCGTCCGTGCTGCGGATGCCGACCACGCGGTCGCGCGTGGACTGCGGCTTGGGGCTCGTGATGGCGAGCTTCTGGCCGACGATGCGGTTCAGCAGCGTGGACTTCCCGGCGTTCGGCTTGCCGACGACGGTGACGATCCCGGCGCGTGGCATGCGGGGCTGGGCGTGAGGTCGGGGAACGTGCGGTGGCCGCGGCGGCGCGGCGACGGACGAAAGCAAGTCGGAGGGGGTGCAAACACGAAGCCCCCGCGTCACGGATGACGCGGGGGCTTCGGAATGAGGTGCCGGCGACGGCCTACTCTCCCGCGCTCTCTCGAGCGGAGTACCATCGGCGCTGTCAGGCTTAACGACCGTGTTCGGGATGGGAACGGGTGTGGCCCTGACGCTCTAGTCGCCAGCAAAACTGGCAAACGACGTGGAAGTGATGAGAATCGGAATCAATACACGCAGAGAGGCGTGTCGTATTGCGGCTTCTCTCGAAGCGCTACCCCTATGGGGGAGTAGTCAAGCCGCACGGGCGATTAGGAGCGCTACGCTTGGAA
>CBHYLO010000546.1:0-3517 GCA_966128675.1 uncultured bacterium
AACGGCGGAGGACGATACCGCGGAAGACGGTGGGGCGTGAAACGATGAGGCGGACCTCTCGGCCTGCAGCTTCAGGCTCGAACGGTCCGCCGTTCCGTCTCACGCGTCATCGTCGTCCGCCGTCCCGTCCTCCGCCTCACCGTTCCAGCGCCGTCCCGTTCACGAGGAGCGCGTCGATCTCCGCCACCGGCAGCGGCCGCGCGAACAGGAACCCCTGCGCGTAGTCGCAGCCGAGCGCCTGCAGGTGCGTGCGTTGCGCGTCGTCCTCCACGCCCTCGGCGATGCAGCGCAGCGCCAGCGTGTCGCCGAGCGCGATGATCGTGCGGGCCAGCGCCGCGTCGCTGCCGCCGCGGCTCAAGCCGTCCACGAAGCTCTTGTCGATCTTCAGGATGTCGATCGGGAAGCGCTGCAGGTAGCTGAGCGAGCTGTAGCCCGTCCCGAAGTCGTCGATCGCCAGCCGGATGCCGAGCGCCTTGAGCGCGTGCAGCGTCACCAGGTTCGCCTCGGTCTGCTGCATGATCACCGTCTCGGTGATCTCGAGCACGAGCGACGCCGGATCGAGGCCGCTCTCCGCGAGCGCCGCGGCGACGTCCTCCACCAGCCCGGGCGCCTGGAGCTGCCGGCCCGACAGGTTCACCGTCAGCGTCAGCGGCGGGGCGCCCTCGGCGCGGCGCTGGCCGCGCGCCCAGCGCGCGCCCTCGCGGCAGGCCTCGCGCAGCACCCACGCGCCCAGCGGCACGATCAGCCCCGACGCCTCCGCGATCGGGATGAAGGTCGCCGGTGACAGCGCGCCGCGCACCGGCTGCGTCCAGCGCACCAGCGCCTCGACGCCCACCACCGCGCCGTCGGTCAGCCGCACGATCGGCTGGAAGCGCACCGCGAACTGGTCGCGCGTCGGCTCCGCCAGCGCGCGCCGCAGGTCGGCCTCCAGCGCCAGCCGGTCGACGATCGCGGCGTGCATCTCGGGCGCGAACACCTCCGTGCGCGCCTTGCCGCCGTGCTTCGCGCGGTACATCGCGACGTCGGCGTTGCGCAGCAGCTCCTCGGGCCCGTCCTCGGGCCGCGCGCGCGCCAGGCCGATGCTCGCGCCCACCTGCAGCTCGCTCCCCTCGAGCGCGAGCGGCGCGGCGAGCGCCTGCAGCACGCGCTCCGCCACCGTCAGCGCGTCGTCCTCGTCGCGCGTGTTCTCCAGCAGCACCGCGAACTCGTCGCCGCCCAGCCGCGCCACCGTGTCGCAGCCGCGCGTCGCGTTCAGCAGGCGGTCCGCGACCGTCGCCAGCAGCCGGTCGCCCGCCGCGTGGCCGAGCGAGTCGTTGACGGTCTTGAAGTCGTCGAGGTCGAGGAAGAGCACCGCGACGTTGTCGCGCCGGCGGCCCTGGCGCTGCAGCGCGTGCCCCACGCGGTCGCGGAAGAGCGCGCGGTTGGCGAGCCCGGTGAGCGGATCGTGGAACGCTTGGTGGGCGAGCTGCGCCTGCAGCGCGGCGCGCTCCGTCACGTCGCGCACGTTGACCACCACGCCGCCGACCGCGGGGTCGTCGAGCAGGTTGGTGGCCAGGCACTCCATCGTGCGCCACTCGCCGGCGGCGGTCGACAGCCGCGCGACGACCGGGCCGAAGGTGCCGCGCGCCTGCAGCGCCATGCCGAGCGCCAGCTGGGTGGCCTCGACGTCGTCGGGGTGCACGTGCTCGCGCATCGCGGTGCCGAGCAGCGGCTCCGTGGCGTGGCCGAGCGTGCGCTCCATCGAGGGGCTGATGTAGCGGATCGTGCCGGTGCCGTCGAGCACCGCGATGATGTCCGACGAGTGCTGGACGAGCGACCGGAAGCGCGCCTCGGTGGCCTGCACCGCCTCGCGCGCGCCGCGCTCGCGCTGCAGCCGCACCAGCTCGCGCGTCGCCACCCACTGCCGCACGAGCACCAGCGCCGTCACCGTCACGGCGGTCACCAGCACGCCGCCCACGCGCGTGCCCCACTCGCTGCCGGCGCTCGCCAGCAGGCACGCGTAGAGCGCCGCCACGCTGGCGTAGGGCAGGAGGCCGAGGCTCCCCTCGTCGCCGGTGGCGGCGGCCGGACGCGCGTCGTCGGTCGCGCCGCCGCGCACGCGCGCGCCGCCGGCCGCCAGCCCGAAGGCCGCCGTGAGCCAGAGCAGGTCGGAGAAGCCGCCGGCCACGTAGCCGCCGTTCGCCATCTCCCAGCCGAAGGCGAGGTCGCCGGCGAAGCGCGCCACCAGCCCCGCCGCCACCCAGCGCAGCGAGCGGCGCGTCGAGGCGTCCGGCCGCTGCATCAGCGCGACGCACGCCGCGAACAGCAGCGCCAGGTCGCCCACCGGGTAGGCCGCGTTCACCAGCACTTCCAGCGGCGCGCTGCGGCCGGCGGCGAGCGTCGGCCAGAGCACGAAGTACCAGACCGCCGCGGCGCCGCTCAGCACTACGACCCCGGTGTCGAGCCAGAAGCGCATGCGCGCGTCCCGCGCCCGCGGCGCGGCAGGGAAGGCGAGCACGCCCGTCAGGATGCACGGGAAGAAGGTCAGCTGGAGCGCGTCGGCCAGCGACAGCGTGGGCCGGCCGAGGAGCTCCCAGACGAGCCCCGTGAGCCACCAGAGCGTGCTCGCCGCCGCGATCCACCGCCACGCGCGGCGCAGCGCCGCGTCGCCGGTGGCGCGCGCGGCGCGCGCGATCAGCACGCCGAAGACGAGCGCCAGCGGCAGCAGCCCGACGGCCACCAGCCGCGCGCCCGCCGCGTGGTCCAGCCCCGGCGCACAGCGCAGCAGCCAGAGCGCCGCGAGCAGCAGCCCCGCGCCGTTCGCGACGCGCACGTCCCAGGCGCCGGACGGCGCCGCCGGCGACGCCGGGGGCGCGGACGGACCGCGGACGGGAGAGCTGGACGACATCGGGGAGTGCTGGGGAATGCGGCGCGGCCGCGCGCGGGGCGATCGGAGGGAGGCGGCCGCTCCGGTCCATCCGGAAGTCTCGGCCATGCGCCCGCGCGCCTTGACCCGTGAGCGACGATCGGGGAGCGCCGCGGGTGACGCGCCCGCGCATGACGAAACCGTGACTACCGCGTCCCGCGCGGTGCCGCTTTCTTCCGCCCGTGCCCTCGCGTTCCCCCCACGTCTGGTCGCCGGTCCGCCGCGCCGCCTTCCTCGCCACCGCGGCGACGCTGGGGGTGCTGGCCGGCTTCGGCGCGCGCGACGGGATGCCGATGACGGTCCTCGGCGGCGCGGGGCTGCGGCTGCGCGGCCTCCCCGAGTTCGTGACCCCCGATCGCGGCGTGGGGCCGACGGCGATCCTCGGCGCGCTGCACGCGGGCCTCGTCTCGTACGCGTGGGGGCTGCTGGCCGCGTGGCTCGCGTGGCGCCTGGGCGGGTGGCGTGGCGCGCTCGCGGCCGCGGCGCTGGCCGCGGGGATCGTCGCGGTGGACGCGCGGCTGCCGGCGCTGCTGCAGCTGGCTGCGGGCGCGCCGTCGGCGGGGCAGCGCCTCGTGGTCGTCGCGGCGCTCGCCGCCGCCGCGGTGCTGGGGA
>CBHYLO010000547.1:0-3512 GCA_966128675.1 uncultured bacterium
CGGCACGCCGCTGGACGTCGGGGCGCGCGGCCGCCGCGCGCAGCTGCGCGCCATCCTCGCCGACGCCGCGCGCCATCCGCGCGTGATCCTCGGCGGGGACCTCAACGACGGCGCGGTGGGGCGCGTCGCGCGCGACGCCGGCTACGCGTGGCCCACCGCGCGCGGGCCGCGCACGACACGCTTCGGCCGCTGGGACCACGTCTTCCTGCGCGGGCTCGCGAGTCCCGCCGCCGGCGATGCCGCCGCCGGCACGGTCGTGCGTGAGGCGCGCGGCATCAGCGACCACGTGCCGGTGTGGGCGCGCGCGGTGCTGCGGTGAGCGCCTCCTCCACGCGCATGCTGCCCGACGCCGACCGCCTGCCGACGCTCGAGACCGCGCGCCTGAACCTGCGCTGGCTGACGCCCGACGACGCGCCCGCGCTGTTCGCGGTGTTCGGCGATCCGGAGGTGTGCCGCTACTGGAGCCGGCCGCCGCTGGCGCACGTCGACGACGCGCGCGCGCTGCAGGCGGAGATCGCCGCGTCGTTCGCGGCGCGGTCGCTCTTCCAGTGGGGGATCGCGGAGCGCGACACCGGCGCGCTCGTCGGCACGTGCACCCTGGCGTCGCTCTCGACCGCGCATGCGCGCGCCGAGGTGGGGTTCGCGCTGGCGCGCGCGCGCTGGGGCCGCGGCTACGTGGCCGAGGCGCTGCCGGCGATGGTGCGCTTCGCGTTCGCCACGCTGGGCCTGCACCGCCTGGAGGCCGACGCCGACCCGCGCAACGCCGCGTCGATCCGCGCGCTGGAGCGCGTGGGCTTCGTGCGCGAGGGCCACCAGCGCGAGCGCTACTGGATGTCGGACGAGTGGCAGGACGCGGTGCTGTTCGGGCTCCTGCGGCGCGACTGGCGCGACGCCTGAGCGCCCCTAGGTTGCGACGCACGGAGCTCCGTCCGCCCGTCCACCGACTCGCTGCAGGAGCGCGATGACCCGCGTCGCCGCCCAGATCGTCGTCGCCGTCCCGGCCGAGCTGTGCCTCCACGCCGTGCAGGCGGCGATGGAGGACCCGCGCCTGAAGGACGCCTACCGCCGCCTGCGGCCGGGCAAGGAGTACGCGGGCTGGGTGACGCGCGTCGAGCCGGGGCGCCGCCTGGAGATCGCCTACGCCGCGCTCGATCCGCTCACGGACCGGCGGTCGCACGCGCTGGGGTGGCGCGTGCTGTACGACGTGGCGCCGGAGCCCGACGGCCGCACGCGCGTCGAGGTCGCGATCGAGTACGGCTGGCTGACCGCGCTCGGCGGCATGGGCCTGGTGAAGGCGCAGGCCGAGAACGAGGTCGCGCAGCGGCTGGCGTTCCTGCACGCGCTGGAGCTGGGCCGGCACAACGTGGCGACGATCGCCGCGCCGGCCGCCGCGACCATCGACGTCGACCCGTTACGCGCGGAGCCCGCGCCCGCGCCGCGGCGCTGACGCGCGTCGCCGCCCGATGCCGCTCTGGATCCGCGCCGCGCTCTTCGTGCTCGTGGTACCGGGCACCGTGGGCGGGTGGCTGCCGTGGTGGATCGGGCGCGACGCCGCGCGCGGTGCGCCGCTGGCGGCGCGCGTGCTGGCGGTGCCCGCGCTGGCGCTGGGCTGGGGCGTGCTGCTCTGGTGCGTGCGCGACTTCGTGCGCCGCGGCCGCGGCACGCCCGCGCCGTACGACCCGCCCGCGGCGCTCGTGACGGGCGGCCTGTACGACCACGTCCGCAACCCGATGTACGTCGGCGTGCTGCTCGCGATCGCGGGCTGGGGGCTGTGGGGCTGGTCCGCGCGCGTGCTCGCGTACTGGGCGTGCGTGGCGGTCGCGTTCCACCTCGCGGTGACGCTGGTCGAGGAGCCGGCGCTCGCGAGGACGTTCGGCGCGAGCTACGATGGCTACCGCTCGCGGGTGCCGCGCTGGATCCCGCGCCCGCACCGCCGGCCGTCCGACCCCTAGCCCGCGCCGCCATGCCCGTCCGCCCGCTGCTCGTCGCCTCGCTGGCCGCCGCCCTCGCGCTGACCGCCGGCGCGCGCACGCAGGCCGCGCCGCTCCCCGGACGGGTCGTGGACCTGGTCGCGGGCGACTTCCACTTCCGGTCGCCCGACACGATCCCCGCGGGGCTCACGACGTTCCGGCTCCGCTCCGTGCAGGGCGGGCACGCCGCGTGGATCCTGCGCATCCCGCCGGGGCGGAGCATCCGCGAGCTGGTCGCGCCCGCGCACGCCAACCGGCCGCCCGCGTGGGCGCGCAACCTCGGCGGCCCCGGCTTCCCGCCCGAGGGCGGCACCGTCAACGCGACGATGGTGCTGGAGCCGGGCGAGTACGCGGTGCTGTGTTACGTCGCGGGCGCGTCGAGCAAGGGGAAGCCGCACCACCAGCTCGGGATGTTCCGCCGGCTGGTCGTCGCGCCCGCGCCGCGCACGCCGGGCGCGCTGCCGAAGGCCGACGTCGTGGTGACGATGGTGGACCACGGCTACCGGCTGTCGTCGCCCATCCGGCCGGGGCGCCGCGTGCTGCGCATCGTGAACGCGGGCACCGCGCTGCACGAGTTCAAGCTCTATCGCCTGAAGCCGGGACGCACCGCGCAGGAGTCGTTCGCCTGGAAGCCGGAGAGCGGCACGCCCCAGCCGGACGTGGAGGTCGCGACCATCGCCACGCTGTCGCCGGGCGGCGAGGCGACGACGACGATCGACTTCGTCGCGGGCGAGTACACGATCTTCTGCGTGCCGCAGGAGCAGCACGGCATGCGGCACGCGCTGCGCGTCGCCGCCGACACGTGATGGACGAGGCGCTGCGCGCCGAGTTGCTGGCGATGGCGGCCGAGGACATGCGCGTGCGCGCGGCGCTGGAGGCGGCGGGCGAGCTCGCCGGCGGGTACGCGCCGCGCATGGAGGCCGTGCACCGCCGCAACGCCGCGCGCCTGCGCGCGCTGGTCGCGCGGCACGGCTGGCCGACGCGCGCGCTGGCCGGCGACGACGGCGCGGAGGCGGCGTGGCTGGTCGTGCAGCACGCGATCGGGGAGCCCGCGTTCCTGCGCGCGACGCTGCCGGTGCTGTGGGACGCGGCGGCGCGCGGCGACGTGCCCGCGTGGCAGGCCGCGATGCTCGAGGACCGCATCCGCGCCTTCGAGGGGCGGCCGCAGCGCTACGGCACGCAGTTCCACCCCGACGCCGACGGCTGGCCGCGGCCGCACCCCATCGAGGATCCCGACGGCGTGGAGGCGCGCCGCGCGGCGGTGGGGCTGGAGCCGCTGGCCGCGCGGCAGGCGCGCCTGGGGCGCGAGGACGTCGGCGACCGCGCGCGCTTCGAGCGCGAGTACCACGCGTGGCTGCGGCGCGTGGGGTGGCGGTAGGCGACTCACGGCAGGGCCCGGCGCGGCTTGACCCCGCGGCGAGCCGCGCGTGAAGTTGCGGCGTGCCCCACGTTCGCCCTCCGCAGCGCCATCAGCGGCGCCGGCCGCTCGCGCGGGCCCTCCGGCGCGCCGCGTGGACCGTGGCGCCCGCCGCCGCCGGCGTC
>CBHYLO010000548.1:0-3501 GCA_966128675.1 uncultured bacterium
CCGCGGCCGCCGCCGCGAGCGCGACCGCCCCGCCGGGCGTCGCGGGCAGCACGGCGTCGACGTGCGCGCGCTTCGGCGCGGTCGAGATCGAGCCCGCCGCGCGCCGCGTCACGCGCGCCGGCGCGGAGATCCCGCTCGCGCCGCTGGAGTACGACCTGCTGCAGGCGCTCGTGCGCCGCGGCGGCGCGGTCGCGACGCGCCTGGACCTGCTGCGCGAGGTGTGGGGCTACAGCGCGGCGGTCGTCAGCCGCACGGTCGACACGCACATCGCGGAGCTGCGCCGCAAGCTGGAGGAGGATCCCGCGCGGCCGCGGCACATCCTCACGGTGCGCAAGGTCGGCTACCGGCTGCAGCCGTAGCGCGAGGCACGCCGCGCGTAGCGCGCGGCACGGCCTCCTCCCCATCTTTCGCGCATGCGGTGGCGACGTGAGGACGGGGCGTTCGGGATGCCGGGGTCGAATACGGCGTGGGTGACGGTGGCGACGCTGGCGAGCGGCTTCGAGGCCGACGTCACCGTCGCCATCCTCGGCGCGGCGGGGATTCCCGCGCGCGCCCACGGCAACGACTTCGTCGGGCTGTTCGGCCCCAACTTCCAGGGCGCGACCGCGCACGGCGTGGACGTGCTGGTGCCGATCGACGCGCTCGACGAGGCGCGCGGCATCCTGCAGGCCGCCCGCGACGCCGCGGCCGACGACGGCGACCCGGATCGGCCGGATGCGCGCTCGGCCTGAGCGGGCGCCCGTCGCGCTGGCGGCGCTCCTCGCGCTCGCCTGCGGCGGCGACACGACCGGACCGGGCGGGACGAGCGACGGCGGCCGGCTCGTGGCGCGCGTCGCGACCGAGGGCGGCGCCCCGGCGCTGCTCGTCGAGGCGCCGCAGGACGCGTGGCCGCGCGCGATCGCCGCGCCGCCGGACTCCGCCGGTCCCGCGCGGTCGCTCCTGGAGCCGCGCTGGCGGCCGGACGGCGCGCGGCTCGCCTTCGTCGCGGTGACCGGGAGCGTGGGCCGCCTGCTCGTGGCCGCGGCCGGCGGCGCCGTCGGCGACACGCGGGTGCGCGTCTCGCCGGTCCCCTACTGGGGCACGCCCGTCGCCTGGTCGCCGGACGGCCGCGCGCTCGCCGCGGCGGTGACGACGACGCTGAACGCGCGCGTGGTCGTGACGCGCGTGGTGGCCGCCGACCTGACGGCGGGCACGACGCGCGTGCTGCACGAGTCGGGCACGGACGGCGGGCCGCGCGTCGAGCCCACCACCGCCGTGCGCTGGGCGGCGGACGGCCAGGTCTACGTCGCCACGACCGTCGGCCAGACGGGGCCCGACTCGCTGCCGACGCCGGTCTCGCGGCTGTGGGCGATCGAGGCCGGCGGCGCGCGTCGCCTGGTGCGCGACTCGCTCGCGGGGCTCGTGCAGGACATCGCGCCCGACGCGAGCTGGGTGCTCGCGCTGCGCCGCCGCTTCGTCTCGGGCGTGGCGCCCTTCCGCACCGCGGACGACTACCGCGAGCTGGCGCGCGTGGACGTGCGCACGGGCGCGGCGACGGTGCTCGCGAGCCGCGACCGGCTCCCGGTGCCGCTGCTCACGCCCGGCGACCCGCGCGTGACGAACGACCGCATCCGGTGGGCGCGCCTGAGCGCCGACGCGGCGCGCGTGGTGGTCGCGCTCAACGTCGAGCAGGGCGATCCGTTCGCGACGCGGCTGGTGTATCGCGCGCTGACGCTCGACGGCGCGGCGGCCGGCGAGCTGGCGGGCGACCCGACGGAGGCGCCGGGGAGCGTGGCGCTGCGGTGAGGCACGCGTGAGCGACCGCTATCCGATCCCCGCGGGCGAGCACCGCGCGCAGCAGGAGATCTCGCGCAGCCGTTTCATCGCCACCCTCGCGCCCGCGGCGACCGTGGAGGACGCGCAGGCGTTCGTCGCGCGGATGCGCGCCGAGTTCCCCGACGCGACGCACAACTGCTGGGCCTTCGTCGTCGGGCCGCCGGGGAGCACGGGCCGCGTCGGCATGAGCGACGACGGCGAGCCGCACGGCACCGCCGGCCGCCCGATGCTGACGGTGCTGCTGCACTCGGGCCTCGGCGACGTCGCCGCGGTGGTGACGCGCTACTACGGCGGCACGAAGCTCGGCACGGGTGGCCTGGTGCGCGCGTACGGCGGCGCGGTGCAGCACGCGCTCGAGTCGCTGCCGCGCGCCGAGCGGGTGGAGTGGGTCGACTGCGTGCTGACGATCGGCTACGGCGACGTGACCGTCGTGCAGCAGCTGATCGCGGGCCACGAGGGCCGCGTCGCGGAGGAGTCGTACGCGGCCGACGTGACGTACCGCGTGACGCTCCCCGACGCGCGGCGCGACGCGTTCGCGGCGGCGGTGCTGGACGCGACGCGGGGGCAGGCGCTCGTCGAGTGACGGCGCTGCGGGCTGCGGGCTGCGGATCCATTCGCTTCGTGCCCTCGGCGGCCTTCGTGGCGCCGTCCGGGCAGCAACTACTCGAGGGGGCTACGGATGCTCCGGATGAGACGGATCGTGCGGATCGCTCCGTGTGGCGGCGTCGTCCCATGCACAACACGGAGCGATCCGTCTCATCCGCTCGATCCGGAGCATCCGTAGTCAAACGCGTAGTTCGTGCACGCCGGTCACGACGTCGGCCGCCGAGGGCACGGAGCAGGATCCGCAGCCCGCAGGCCGCCGCCCGCAGGCCGCCGCCCGCCGCGCCCTACTTGAAGCTCTGCACCAGCGACTGGATCACCAGCGTCCAGCCGTCCACGAGGACGAAGAGCAGCAGCTTGAACGGCAGCGCGATCATCGCCGGGGGCAGCATCATCATGCCCATGCTCATCAGCACCGAGCTGACGACGATGTCGATCACGATGAACGGCAGGAAGAGCGCGAAGCCCAGCTGGAACGCCGTGCGCAGCTCGCTCGTCACGAACGCCGACATCACCACCACCAGCGGGATCTCGTCCACCGAGGCGGGCGGCGTCGCCGGCTTGCTCATCTCGACGAAGGTCTGCAGGTCGCGCTCGCGCGTCTGGCGCAGCATGAACTCGCGCAGCGGCGCCGCGCCGCGGCTCATCATCTCCGCCTGCTCGATGCGCCCCTCCATCCAGGGCTGCAGCGCCACGCGGTTCACCTCCGTCATCGTCGGCGCCATCACGAAGCCCGTGAGCAGCAGCGCCAGCGCGCCGATCAGGTGGTTCGGCGGCGCCGTCTGCGTGCCGATCGCCTGCTTCAGGAAGTGCAGCACGACCAGGATGCGGGTGAACCCGGTCATCATCAGCACGAGCGTCGGCAGGAGCGTGAGGAGCCCCATCATCACGACCACGCCCACCGTGCCGCTCAGGCGCAGCCCCTCGCCCTTGCCGCCCATGCGCACGTCCATCGTCGGCGCCAGGCGCGCGACGAGCGTGTCCACCGTGCCGACGGCGTTCGTGGGCGCGGTGGTGGACGGCGGCGCCGCGGCGAAGCCGCCCGCGGGCGCCGCCGTGTTGCCGCGCGGCGTGGCGCTGCCC
>CBHYLO010000549.1:0-3496 GCA_966128675.1 uncultured bacterium
CGATCGACGTCGCGCCGCGCGGAGCCTCCTGGTCATCCCGTCATCCTGTCGACGCATTTCGCCGTTCGGATCCCGCGCACCAGCCGCAGGGCCGCGATGAACATCCGGCGCCGGCGGCGACTGCTGCAGCGGGCTGCTCCACGCGTCCCGCGCGCCGCACGCGGCCATGGCCAGGATCGCCGTCGTACCCAATACTGGGGGCAAGGGATTCCCGGCCCGTTCTACCCGCGCCCCTCCGACGATGGAGACCACCCACGACCGCGACGATGCGGTCGAGCGTCCTCGCGCGGTGCACGTCCCGCCCGTCTCGCCGCGGCTGCCGGCGACCATCGTCGGCGTGATGATGGGGATCGGCGAGGAGATCACCGAGGCCGACGACGCCTTCCTCGCCATCGTCGGCTACACGCGCGAGGACTTCGAGGCCGGGCGGATGAACTGGGCGGAGATGACGCCGCCCGAGTTCCTCCACCTCGACGCGGCCGGCATCCGCCAGGCCGCCGAGAGCGGCGGCTTCACGGTGCCGTACCAGAAGGAGTTCTTCCGCAAGGACGGCACGCGCGTGCCGGTGCTGCTGGTGTGCGCGTTCATCCCCGGCGCGTCCGGCCAGTGGATGGGCTACGTCGTCGACCTCTCGCCGCCCACCGCCCAGCGCGCCCGCACCGCCGACGCGCGCACCTCGCTCCACGCGCCCGTGCCGCAGGACTTCTACGCGCGGCTGGTGAACGAGCTGGTGCTGGAACGCGCGCGCATGCTGGCCATGCTCGACAACACCGACGCGCTGTTCTGGGCCGTCGACCCGCAGCTGCGGCTGCTGAGCGCCAACGCGCAGTTCCAGGCGGCGCAGCGCCAGGTGAGCGGCCACGACCTCGAGGTCGGCGACACGGTCGTCGGGTCGGAGTTCCCCGACGAGCTGCGCGCGCTGTGGACCGCCTACTACCAGCGCGCGCTGTGCGGCGAGCGGTTCGCCGAGCTCACGCTGCAGCCGCTGATCGAGGGCCAGCGCTACTTCGAGAGCACGTTCAACCCGATCGTCGACCAGCAGGGGCGCGTCACGGGCGTGTCGGTCGTCTCCCAGGACGTCACCGCGCGCCACCAGGCCGAGGACGCGCTGCGCACGAGCGAGGCGCGCTTCCGCACGCTCGCCGCGGCGTCGCCGCTCGGCATCTACCTCACCGACGCGCGCGGCGAGTTCGTCTACGCGAACCCGCGACTCAACGAGATCTGGCACCTCGCGCCCGACATGCCGGTCGGCCACGAGGCGATGGAGCAGCGCGTCCACCCCGACGACCGCGCGCGCGTGCTGGCCGAGCGCGACGCCGCGCTGGCGGCGGGACGCCACGCGACGCAGGACTACCGCCTGCTGCTCGCCGACGGGAGCGAGCGGCACGTGACCTCGCGGCTCGCGCCGGTGCGCGAGGGCGACCGCGTGACCGGCTTCGTCGGCACGGTGGACGACGACACCGAGCGGCGCGCGCTCGAGCAGCGCGTGCGGCAGACGGAGAAGATGGAGTCGCTCGGCACGCTCGCGGGCGGGATCGCGCACGACTTCAACAACATGCTCGGCGTCGTGCTGGGGAACACGGAGCTGGCGCTCGGCGACGTCGCGGCGCTGGTGCCGGAGGGGCACGCGCTGCGCGAGTCGCTGCGCGAGATCCGCACGGCCAGCCTGCGCGCGCGCGATCTGGTGCGGCAGATCCTCACCTTCAGCCGCCGCTCCGAGCGGCAGACCGCGCCCGTGGACCTGCGCGCGCTGACGCAGGAGAGCCTGCGGCTGCTGCGCGCGACCATCCCCTCGACCGTCACGCTGGACGCGCGGCTGCCCGACGACCCGGTGCCGGTGCTCGGCGACGCGACGGCGCTGCAGCAGGTGATCGTGAACCTGTGCACGAACGCCGAGTACGCGATGCGCGCGGAGGGCGGCGGCTTCCTCGCGGTGACGCTGGCCGTCGAGCGGCGCGGCGGCCCGCCGGCGGCGGTGCTGGCGGTGCGCGACACGGGCCAGGGCATCCCCGCCGAGGCGCGCGACCGCCTGTTCGAGCCGTTCTTCACGACGAAGCCGCGCGGCGAGGGGACCGGGATGGGGCTCGCGGTGGTGCACGGCATCGTCACCGCGCACGGCGGCACGATCGCGGTCGAGAGCGCCCCCGGCGCGGGCGCGACGTTCCGCGTGTCACTGCCGCTGGCGCCCGCGCCGCCGGTGACCGAGCCGCGCCCGACGCCCGAGGTGCACGGCCGCGGGCGCGTGATGCTGGTGGAGGACGAGCCGTCGCTGGCGCGCTTCGCGACGCAGGCGCTGACGCGCGCCGGCTACGACGTCACCTACTGCCGCGACGGGATCGAGGCGCTGCACGCGCTCGACGAGCCGCGCGGCGCGGTGGACGTCGTCGTCAGCGACGTCACGATGCCGGGGCTCACGGGCGACAAGCTCGCGCGCGAGCTGCTGCGCCTGCGCCCCGGGCTGCCGGTGATCCTCACGACGGGCTTCAGCCACCTCGTCACGCCGGCGCTGGTGAAGGCGCTCGGCGTCGCGGCGCTGCTGCACAAGCCGTTCACCGCGCGCGACCTGGTGGGCGCGGTGCGCGACGCGATCGAGCGCGCGCGCGCCACCGCGGCCGACGCGACCGCGGGCGGCGTCAGCGAGGGGTGATCGCGAAGTCGATCATGACGTCGTTCACGAACCGCCCGACGACCTGCATCCCGTCGCGGCGGTAGGTGCGCCGGACCAACGTCAGCGTGCCCTCGCGCGACTCGCTCACGGCGCTCGCGGGGCCGAGCAGCGCCTCGACCTGCTCGACGAGCAGCCCCTTGCGCAGCGCGCCGACGCCGGTGGCCGCGGCAGGCGGTGTGGTGGCCGGCGCGGCGTCGTCCTTCGCGACGGGCACCGGCGCGCCGAAGTCGACCCAGCGCGCGAGCGCGCGCATCACGCCGTCGGGCGTGAGCTGCTCGGGCGGGATGCCCTGGCGGAAGCGGACGTTGAAGCGGCTGCCGCTCTCGGCGCGCTTGGCGCGCAGCAGCGTCTCGCGCGCGGCGTTGGCCTGCTGCGCCTCGGCGGCGGCGCGGGCGTTCTCGCGCTCGCGCGCGCTGCGCTGCGCGTCGAGCTCACGCTGCAGGCGCTGGCGCTGTCCCCGGTCCGACGTTGCCTTGATCGAATCGCGCAGCGCCTTCTCGGCGCGCGTCTCGCCGGCGGCGACGGCGTTCACGGTGGAGCCCGACCAGTCGCCGAGCGTGCCGTAGCCGCCGCCACCGAGCTGGAACTCGATGTGCGAGTTCTTCTTGACGACGACCTTGGTGACCATCGCCGGCTGGCCGATGCGCAGCGCGGTGCCGTTGTCCTTGAGGCGCTGCGCGACCTCGCGCACGTCCAGCGGCACGGCATCCAGCGGGTAGACGTCGATGCCCTGGCTGGTGGCGGGCATGTCGATGCGCACGGTGACGGTCCGTCCTTCGAACGCGGCGCGCAGGGCGCCCTCGTTCTGGGCCGCCGCGCCGCGCGGCA
>CBHYLO010000550.1:0-3492 GCA_966128675.1 uncultured bacterium
CCCGTGGGCGCGCACGCGGGCGCGAACGGGGGCGTTCCGGCCGCCTCAGTCCCTCGCGCTCGCCTGTCGCGCGCCCGCGCGGCCCGTCGCCGCGGCGGGCCCCGCGACGTGCGCCGGGTCGAGGATCGCGCCGGCCCGGCGTCGTCGCCACCGCCCGGGCGACTCCCCGGTCCAGCGGCGGAACGCGCGCGTGAAGCTCGTCTCGTCGCTGAACCCGAGCAGGCACGCGACCTCGCTGATCGACGTCCGGGGGTCGGCCAGGTGCTCCTGGGCGAGCTCGCCCCGCACCCGGTCGGCCACCTCCCGGAACGTCGTCCCCGCCACGACGAGCTTCCGCTGCAGCGTGCGCACGCTGACGTGCAGGGCCCGCGCGACGTGCTCGGCCGACGCGTGCTCGGGCGGCGCCGACGCCATCGCCCGCTCGACCTCCGACTCGAAGTCGGACGCGACGGGCGCGCTCCGTCGCGCCAGCAGCCGGGCGTGCTCCTCCAGCAGCACGGCGAGCGGCTCGTCCGCGCTCTGCATGGGCGCATTCCACTCGGCCGCGGTGAAGCACAGCCGGTCCGCCGCGGCGCCGAAGCGCACCGGAGCGCGGAACGTGTCGACGTACGGCGCGGTCGCCGCCGGCCGCCGCTGGCGGAGCTCCACCCGGTGCACCTGCAGCGTCGGCCGGATGCGCATGCGGATGCGGCTGACCAGCGCCGCGAAGACGTAGTCCACGTAGACCGCCGGGACCGGACCGCCCCCGTCCACCTCCAGGCGGAGGCCATGTCCGTCCTGGTCCTCCTCGATGGTCAGCCGGATCGCGTCGGCGATGAGCCGGAAGTAGTCCGCGAAGCGGCCGATGCCGGCGCCGACGGTGGCCGAGGCGCCCACGAGGTAGTCGATGATCCGGTAGGCGCCGAAGGGGAGGCTGGTCGGCGCGCGGAGCTGGAGGGCGGGGTCGCCCGTCCGCTCGCGCAGGGCGTTCCACACCGCCAGGACCGCCGGTCCCGGGAGGCGCGCGTCCGGGTCGTCGAGCGACCGGCGGGTGAGCCCCGCACGCTCCAGCAGGTCCGCGGTCGCGACCCCGCGCGCCTCGGCCGCGCAGACCATGGCCAGCGTGCTGGTCGCGGCGATGGTGGGCGGTGTCCTGGCCATTGACGCAAATGGTCAAGAAGTCGGCGCGGGGAGTCAAGACCGTCGCGCGGCGGCCCCCGTAGGGCACCGCAGACACACGAACCCCCGACGGCGCGGAGATCCGCGCGGTCCGCCGCCAGACGACGAAGCCACCCGGAGGCCACGATGAACGCCACGTCCGTCACCCGCTCGCGCACCGCCCGGGGCGCGACCGGTGCGTTCCTGCTCGCCCTCTGCGCTCCCGCGCTGTCCGCCCAGGCGCTCCACACGAACGACCGGTGGAAGAACTGCTCGTTCGTGATCGATCCCTCGCTCACCCAGGGCGCCTGGCACGAGTTCGTGAGCGAGATCGGGCCGGCGATGTACCTCCGCCCCCTGAACACCGCCCAGCCGCTGGGGAAGGGGCGCGTGGAGCTCGCGGTGCTCGGCTCGGCCACGCGGATCGACCAGACGAAGAGCGCGTGGAACGACACCTTCTCCCACCCCGACGCCGACCATCCGCTCACGGAAGGGAGCTCGCTGAACATCCCGGGGCTGATGGTGCGCGGTGGCGTCACCGACCGCGTCGACGTCGCCGCCTACGCCACCAAGAGCATCAACGCCAACTACGGCATCGTCGGGGCGCAGCTCCAGTACAACCTGCTGAACGACACGACCCGGAACGTCGCGGCCGCCGTCCGGGCGACGGGCGTCAGGCTCGTGGGGCCCGACGACCTGAGCGCGAGCGTGTACGGCGTGGACCTCGTGGTCAGCCGAGCGGTCGGGTTCGTGTCCCCCTACGCCGGCGTGTCGGGCCATCTGTCGCGCGGCCAGGAGCACACGACGAAGGTGACGCTCGCCGACGAGAACGTGTTCGGCGCCCAGGGCACGCTCGGCGTGGCGGCGAAGTTCTCCGTGGTCACGCTCGGCGCGGAGTACCACGCCGCGAAGGTGTCGGGATACGCCGTGAAGATCAGCGTCACCACGCGTTGAGGCGGGCGTGGTAGTGCCGCGGCGGGTCCAGGACACGCGCTCGCGCGACACGGTGGATCGACACGCGAGAGCGGAGGCCCGTCGCACCGGGCCTCCGCTCTCGCGGCGCGACCAGAGCCGGCTCCGCCTACGCGCGCACGAGATTCCCGGGCGCGATGCCGTGCGGCATGTCCGCGTCCGCGCCCGTCAGGCCGCGGCGCGCGCGGCGTCGCTCGCGAGCGCCGTCGGACGCGCGGCGAGCACCTCGCGCACGGTCGTCCACCGAAGCTCGGGGTACCGGGCGTCGTCGAGCGGCGCCAGCTTCGCGCGCCCCGAGAACATGTCGCGGAGGTACTGCATCCCCTGCCACGGGGGAAACGTCTCGCCGCGCCCGGGCGCGACCGTGCGCGCGACGCGGATCAGCAGCTCCAGCCGTCCGAGCCCACCGGCGCGCAGTAGCCGGAAGCGCTGCCCCGTCGCCTCGCTCGCGGCGCGCGCCAGGCCGCGCGCGCTGACCTCCTCTCCGGCGATGCGGAGGAAGCGCGGCGCGGACGGATCGAGCGCGGCCGCCGCGGTGAACGCCGCCGTGTCGGCGATGGTCGTGAAATCGAGCGGCTGGTCGGCGTCCTGCCAGTAGAGGACGCGCCGGAGCGGGAAGAGCACCACGGGGGCCGGGCCGATCAGCAGGTCGGTGAACATCCCGTTGAGCACCGACGTGGCGGCGACCGGCGCGCCGTCGAGCCGCTCACGGAACTCGGCCCGGAGATCGAGATTGCGGTTCGTGCCGCGCGGCAGCGTCGTGTAGTCGATGCAGTAGTCCGACGGGATGAACCGCGGCACGCCGGCCGCGACCGCGGCGTCCAGCAGCGCCGCCTGCGCGTCGACGATCACCGGGCGCAGCCCCGAGAGCGCCGAGACGACGCACGAGCCGTGGGCGCACGCGCGCGCGAGCCCTGCCGCGTCGCCGTAGTCGACCTCCGCCACCTCGACGCCCGGCGTCCGCAGCCCGGCGAGCCGCTGCGGATCCCCGCCGCGCCGGACGATCGCGCGCACCTGCGCCCCGCGCTCGCGCAGCGCCCGGACGATGCGTCCGCCGAGATCTCCGCTCGCCCCCGCCACCACCGTGATCCCGTCGCCCATCCGCTCCTCCCCGCCCCATGAGACCGGTCCTGCGCCCGACGCCCGACACCGCCGGGGCAAGTCGCAGACCCGCCGGCCGCGGCCGCAGACCGGTGTCGACGAACGGCCCGGCCACCCCGCACGGGGCGACCGGGCCGCTCTCCTTCCCGTCGCGCGACGCGCGCCTACGCGCGCACCAGCTTCTTGTACGCGATCCGGTGCGGCTGGTCCGCGTCCGCGCCCTTCCGGCGCTTCAGGTCCTCGATGTACGACTGGTAGTTCCCCTCGGAGTGTCGCGCGTCG
>CBHYLO010000551.1:0-3483 GCA_966128675.1 uncultured bacterium
CGGCGAACGAGGGGCTACGGATGCTCCGGATGAGACGGATCATCCGGATCGCTCCTCGGAGTGCACGGAGCGTCTCCGCCACGAGGGGCGATCCGTCTCATCCGCTCGATCCGGAGCATCCGTAGCCAAACGAGTGGTTCGCGTTCGCGGGCCACGACGCCGGCCGCCTAGGGCTCGGAGCCGATCCGCAGCCCGCAGTCCGTCGTAAACCATTCGTGAAGTCCGCCGGTCCAACCCCCGACGCCCACGCGGGCCCGCGTGCGCGGTCGCATTCTACAATGTAGAATCTGCCCCATGCCCGCCTCCGACGTCCACCGCCCCCCGCCGCTGCCGCGGCTTCCCCTCGCGATCCTCCGCGCGCTCCTCCCGCGCGCGGAGCGCGACGAGGTGCTCGCCGACCTCGCGACCGAGTACGGGGAGCACGCCGCCGCCGGCGGCCAGCCCGCCGCCAGCCGCTGGCTCTGGCGCCAGGCGCTGCGCTCCGCGCCGGCGCTGCTCGGCTGGACGTGGTGGCGCGAGTGGACCGGGTTCGAGCCCCGCGCGAACGCCTATCGGCCCGGAGGGCCCATGCTCAAGAGCTGGATCTCGGACGCGCGCTTCGCCGCGCGCCGCCTGCGCACCCGCCGCGCCTACACGCTGCTCGCCGTCCTCACGCTCGCCCTCGGGATCGGCGGCTCGGCGGCCGTCTTCGGCGTCGCGCGCCCGCTCCTCTTCGACCCGCTGCCGTACGCGCACGCCGACGAGGTGGGCACGCTCTGGATGGGCGGCTGGTGGACCGAGGAGGAGTTCCTCTTCCTGCGCGGGAAGATCCCCGGCTTCCGCCAGGTCGCCGCGCACCGGCCGAGCGACGTGATCCTCCGCGGGGACGAGGGCGGGCCGACGCGCCTGCTCGCCGCGCGGCAGACGTCGTGGGAGCTGTTCGACGTGCTCGGCGCGCGGCCGATGCTCGGGCGCGGCTTCCGCGAGGGCGACGACGCGCAGGGCGCGGAGCCCGTGGTCGTCCTCAGCTACGGGCTGTGGCAGGAGCTCGGCGGCCAGCCGTCGGTGATCGGGCGGCGCCTCACCATCGACGGCGCGCCGCGCACGGTGATCGGCGTGATGCCGCGCGGCTTCTGGTTCCCGGATCCCGCCGTGCGGCTCTGGCACGCGCGCCCGCTCAACCCGCAGGGGCGCAACGGCAGCTACACGCTCACCGGCCGCACGCTTCCCGGCGTCCGCGTCGAGGCGATGCAGCCGCAGCTCGCCAGCCTCGCGAAGACGCTCGGCCAGCGCTTCCAGTACTCGACCGCGGGCGACAAGACGCGCGAGCCCGCGGTGACGCCGCTGCGCCAGGAGCTGCTCGGCTCCATGCGCCCGGCGCTGCTCGCGACGCTGGTGGTGATGGGGCTCATCCTGCTCATCGCCTGCGCCAACGTCGCCGCGCTTATGCTCGGCCAGGTCGAGGGCCGCTCGTCGGAGCTCGCGGTGCGCTCGGCGCTCGGCGCGAACCGCGGGCGCCTCACGCAGCAGCTCGTGGTCGAGGCGCTGCTCGTCGGCGTGCTGGCCGCGGTGGTGGGCGGCGCGCTCGCGGCGCTCGGCTTCCGCCTGCTCGCGGGCGCGCTGCCCATCGGCGCGTGGGCGGAGAGCGCGCGCTTCGACTGGACGATGTTCGCGGCCGCGCTGGTGATCGCGCTGGCGGCGGTGCTGCTGGTGGTGCTCGTGCCGTCGATCTCGCTCTGGCGCGGCGACCTGCGCACGCGCATGGGGAGCGCGCGCACGGGCGGCATCCAGGGGCGCGGCGGGCGTCTCGAGAGCGCGCTCGTGGTGACCGAGGTCGCGCTGGCGATGCTCATCGCGTCGGGCGCGGCGCTGCTCGTGCGCAGCGTCTCCAACCTCTACGCGATCGATCCCGGCATCCGCACCGAGGGGCTGGCCGTCGTGGACGTGATGTCGAACCGCAGCCTCGGCTCGGGGCCGCGCCGGCAGACGCTCGACGAGATCTCGCGCGCGATGGCGGCGTTGCCAGGCGTGCGCGCCGTCGGCGTGGCGATGAAGCTCCCGCTGCGCGGCGGCGGAGACAGCTTCGGCCTCAGCGTCGAGGGACGCGACGAGGGGGGCCAGGGGACCAACACGTACTTCCGCATCGTCACGCCGAACTACTTCGAGACGATGGGCATCCGGCTGCGCGACGGGCGGCTGTTCGACAACACGGATCGCATCTTCACGGACGCCGACAGCGTGGACGTGGTGATGTCGATCGTCGTCAACGAGACGTTCGTGAAGAAGCACTTCCCCGGCGAGAGCCCGATCGGGCGGCGGCTGGTGGGCGGCTTCCGCGCGCCGCAGCGCATCGTCGGCGTGGTCTCGAACGTGGCCGAGGGGGGCCTGACGGACGACGAGGAGGGGACGGTGTACTACCTCGCCGGCCAGGCGCCCATCTTCGGCGCGTCGGCGTCGCTGGTGCTCCGCACCGCCGACGACGCGAGCGCGGAGGCGGTGCTCGACGACGCGCGCCGCACCGTGACGACGGTCGCGCCGGAGTTCGCGGTGCAGGGCACGACGACGATGTCGCGCGTGCTCGACACCGCGGTGGGCCCCGCGCGCCAGGTGATGTCGCTGCTCGCGCTGCTCTCGTCGCTGGCGCTCGTGCTGGGCGCGGTCGGGATCTACGGCGTCATCGCGCACTTCGCGGCGCGCCGCAAGCGCGACTGGGCGATCAAGGTCACGCTCGGCCTCATGCCGCGCCGCGTGATCGGGAGCATCGTCGGGCAGGGCGCGGCGCTGGTGGGCGTCGGCGTGGCGATCGGCCTCGTGGGCACCGCGGCGCTGGCGCGGCTGCTGGCCACGTTCCTGTTCGGCGTCGGGACGCTCGACCCGCTGGCCTTCGCCGCCGCGGGCGTCGCGCTGCTGCTGGTGGGGCTGGCGGCGGCGCTGATCCCGGCGTGGCGCGCGGGGATGCTGAACCCGTCCGTCGTCCTCCGCGAGCAGTGAGCGCGCCCATGCGCGAGTCGCCGCACGCGCCGCTGGGCGTGTTCGAGGAGCAGGTGGTGGTCGCGGTGCTGCGCACGGGCGACGAGGCGTACGGCATGCACGTGCGCCGCGAGATCGAGCGCGTCACCGACCGCGACGTCGCGATCGGCGCGGTGTACGCGACGCTCGACCGCCTGGAGGCGAAGGGGCTGCTGCTCTCGACGCGCGTGCGCGCCGACGGCCCGTCGCGCCGCCACGTCGCCGTCACGCCCGTCGGCGCCCGCGCGCTCGCCGACACGCGCGCGATGCGCGAGCGGCTGTGGCAGGGGGTGGACGTGCGGGGGCTGCTCGTGCTGGCGGGAACCTAGACGGTTGCGCGCTGCGTGCGGCGTGTGGGCTCCGTGCCCTCGGCCGCCGATGTCGCGCCGCTCGGGCCGTAACTACTCGGGGAGGATGCGGATGCTCCGGATGGGCACGGATCATCCGGATCGCTCCTTGGCGTGCACGGGGCGTCGCCGCCACGCGGAGCGATCC
>CBHYLO010000552.1:0-3480 GCA_966128675.1 uncultured bacterium
ACGTAGGTGCGAAGCGTCTGCTCGAACAGGTTGACGCCGCGGACGACGCCGGGGGCTGCGGGTGGGACGGCGGTGGCCGCGCCGGGGCGCGCATCGCGCGGCGGCTGCGCGCCGGCGCCGCCGGCACCGACGAGGGCCAGCAGCGCCGCGAGGGGTCGAACGACCGATGAAGGGGACCTCACGGGGGAAACATACTACCCGGTGTGGCGGCACACCCGACGGTGACGGCCGGGGCGCCCGGTCATACTTTCAGGATCTCCCACCACCTCCATGGATTCCTCCGTCGGCTTCATCGTCGCGTTCACCGCGGGGCTGCTCAGCTTCCTGTCGCCCTGCGTGCTGCCGCTCATCCCGAGCTACGTCACGTTCATCACGGGGCTGAGCCTCGACGACGCGACGCGCGCGCGGCGCGCGGCGCTCGTGCACTCGCTGCTGTTCGTGCTGGGCTTCTCGCTCATCTTCATCGCCCTCGGCGCCGGCGCGACCGCGCTGGGCCGGCTGCTGATCGCGTATCGCGGCGCGATCACGAAGATCGGCGGCGTGCTGATCATCGTGTTCGGCCTCTACCTGCTGGGCGTGTTCAACGTCGCGCTGTTCGCGCGCGAGCGCCGCGTGCACCTCGCCGACAAGCCGGCCGGCTACCTCGGCACGGTGCTGGTGGGGATCGCCTTCGGGGCGGGCTGGACGCCGTGCATCGGCCCGATCCTGGGCGCGATCTTCACGTACAACATGAGCAACCCGGACCTGGTGCGCGGCACGGGGCTGCTCGGCGCGTACTCGCTGGGGCTCGCGGTGCCGTTCGTCGCGTCGGCGCTGGCGCTGCAGCACTTCCTCGACTTCTTCGCGCGCATCCGCAGCAAGCTGCTGGTGCTGTCGCGCGTGTCGGGCGCGCTGCTGATCGTGGTCGGCGTGCTGATGATCACCAACCAGTTCACGCGCCTCGCGACGCGGCTGCAGTCGCTGACGCCGGACGCGATCTACAATCGCATCTGACCGGCGGCTGCGGACGGCGGGCTGCGGATCCACGGCCGCTCGGGGCGCGCCGTCGTCGAATCCGCAGTCCGCAGCCCGCAACGTCCTCACTGCACGATCACCCACCCGTACATGCCGTTGTCCACGAAGTGCGGCACGGTGGTGCAGATGACGAGGTAGCGGCCGGGCGCCGTGAACGGCGGCGACGTGAGCTCCTGCGGCGCGAGCGAGTAGCTGCCCTGCCAGAGCCGGTTCGTCGCGTCGTCTATCACGAAGTCCGGGATGAACACGGGGCCGAGGCTCAGCGGCCGCAGCGTGCGCGGCGACACCTCGATGTCCTCCGGCTGCGTGCCCTGGTCGTAGATCGCCGGGTTGTGGAAGGGCGCGACGCGGAAGGTCACCGTCCCGCCGACCGCGATGACGACGGTGCGCGGGTTCATCCGGTCCTTCGCGTGCGTCGACGCGTCGTGCCCGTCGGGCGGCGGGAAGGCGGAGCCGAGGTCGGGGCGGCCGAACTCCATCACCGCGTTCGCCGCCGTCACGCCGCGCGCCGCGGACGCCGCGAGCGCCGGCCCGTCCGCGCCGAGGTCGGACGTCGCCGTGGGGGGCGTGCGGTCCAGGCAGGCGACGAGCGCGAGCGCGGTGCCGGCCGCGATCCAGCGGACGCGGGGACTGCGGTGCGGGCGGGGCATCGGGACCTCCGGACGGAAGCGGCGAGCGGCCAGCGCGACGGCGCGCTCGCCGACCGGCGCGCCGTCCGGTCGCACGGACGGCGCGAGCGGCGCCGCTATTCCTCCGGCCTCGCTCGCTAGGCCGTGGCGCCCGGCGCGTCCGGGGCGGCGGGCGCGGTCCACTCGCGCAGCCCGCGCAGCAGCGTCATCGCCGGCACCGGCTTCCCGAGCACCGCGCGGCAGCCGGCGTCGAGGCAGCGCGCGGTCGTCAGCGCGTCGTCGTGGCCGGTGAGCGCGACCGTCGCGCGCGGCGCGATGCCCTCCGCCGTGAGCGTGCGCAGCACCTGCAGCCCGTCGCCGTCCGGCAGCGTGAGGTCCAGCAGCAGCACGTCCGGCCGCTCCGCGCGCGCGCTGTCCACCGCCTCGCGCACGCTCGCCGCGACGGCGACCCGGTGGCCCGTCTCGACGAGCAGGATGCCGAGCGCCTCGGTGACGAGGGGGCTGTCGTCCACCAGGAGGACGAGCGGCGCCGTCACGCGTCCGCGTCCGACGGGCGCGTCTCGAGCGGGATGGTGAAGAAGAAGCGGCTGCCCTGCGCGAGCGCGCTCTCGACCCAGATCCGGCCGCCGTGCAGCTCGACGAGCTTGCGCGCGATGGCGAGGCCCAGGCCCGTCCCGTGGTGCTGGCGCGACGTGGACGCGTCGACCTGCGCGAACTCGCGGAAGATCAGCTCGTGGTGCTCGGGCGCGATGCCGATGCCCGTGTCGCCCACCTCGACCAGCAGCTCGCGCGTCGCGCGGCCGCCCTCGCGCTCGCGCGCGGCGATCCACACGCGGCCGCCCTCCGGCGTGAAGTGGATCGCGTTGCCCAGCAGGTTGCCGAGGACGTGCGAGAGCTTCTCGCGGTCGGCGCGCAGCAGCGGCAGTGAGCCGACGACCTCGGTCGTCAGCGCGACCTTCTTCTTCGCCGCCAGCGGCTGGTTCAGCGCGATGAGCTGCTCCACCACCGCCGACAGCGCGAACTCGGTCGGCGACAGCGCGAGCTGGTCGGCCGCGCCGCGCGCGTAGGTGAGGATCTCGCCCACCATCTGCAGCAGCTGGTGGCCGCCCTTGATGATCCCGAGGATGCTCGTGCGCTGCCGCTCCGACAGGTCGCCGAGGATCCCGTCGCGCATGATCTCGGCGTGCGTGATGATCGCCGTCAGCGGCGTGCGCAGGTCGTGCGAGATGTTCGCCAGGAACTGCGTCTTCAGCCGGTCGCGCGCCTGCAGCTCGGCGATCAGCCGCGCGGCCTCGCCCGTCTGCGCCTCGAGCAGGGCCAGCCGCGCCTCCAGCATCTCGGGAAGGCGGCTCTCGGAGGCCTCGGACGCGGGCGACGGCCCGCCAGACCCGGGGGCCATGGTCGGCGCGCCCGGGGCGTGGGACAGCTGGGTCATGGGCCTAACCTACCGTTTGTCCGGGGCCCCTGCCACCGGCCGCGGCCCCGATCCGGACCCCCAGGTGCGGAATTCTGCGGCGCTCGGGCCGCATCAGCTCGGGCTCGCCGCGTCGCCGACGAGGGCGTCCGCGTCGGAGAGCTCGCTCGCCCGCTGCTCGACGTCCTCCTCCAGCCGCTGCCGCCGCACGATGGCCGCGTAGCGCCCGCCGAGCGCGACCAGGTCGTCGTGGCGGCCCTGCTCGACGACCCGGCCCTCGTCCAGCACCAGGATCCACGACGCGTCGCGCACAGCGCTGATGCGGTGCGAGGCGATGAGCGTCGTGCGCCCGGCCAGCGCGGTGCGGAGCGCGCCCAGGATGGCGGCCTCGGTGTGCGTGTCGACGGCCGAGAGCGCGTCGTC
>CBHYLO010000553.1:0-3466 GCA_966128675.1 uncultured bacterium
GGGCGTCGATCCGGACTGGCTGCTGATCGCGCGCCGCGGGGACGACCCGTCGGACGACGTGCGCGACGTGGTGCTCGCCCCGCGCGCGGGCATGTGCGCGAGCGACGGTGCGTGGGCGTGCCTGGCGCGCGTGCGGCCGGCGCCGCACATTCGGCGACCGCGCCGGCGGCGCCGACCCCGGCCGCTCACTCCAATGCCCCCGGGAGGGCGCATGCAGGCTCGCCTCGTGAACGCTGCCGTGATGCTCGTCCTGGGCTGGGGAGCCGGCGTGGGCACCCTGCATGCCCAGGGGGCGCCCGCCCGGCGAGCGCCGCAGCGGCCGCCGATCATCGACATGCACATGCACGCGACGTCGGTGGGCGAGATGGGCTTCTCGCCGCCGGCGATCTGCACGGGCGACGTGACGTTCCTGGCGCGCGACCCGCGCGACTCGGTGTCCTACAAGGACTTCGCGCGACTCGAAGCCTGCCCGGGCCCACGTCTCACGGCACCGGCGACGGACGAGGCGCTGCTGCGGAGCACGCTCGCGGTGATGGACCGCTACAACGTGGTGGGCGTCGTGAGCGGCGAGATCGACCTGGTCCGGCGCTGGCGCGCGGCGGCTCCCGCACGCGTCATCCCGGCCGTGGTCTCCGGCGGCGAGATCCCGCTCGACTCCCTCCGCACGTGGGCGGCCGACGGCACGATCCGGGTACTGGGCGAGCTCGTGTTCCAGTACGCGGGCATCGGTCCGGGCGACTCGCTGCCCGCGGCGCACTACGCGCTGGCGGAGCAGCTCGACCTTCCGGTGGGCGTGCACGTCGGCCCGGGCCCACCGGGGTCGGCGTACATCGTGACGCCGCCGTACCGGATGCGGCACAGCAACCCGCTGTTGCTGGAGGACGTGCTCCTGCGCCACCCACGGCTCCGGCTCTACGTGATGCACGGGGGGTGGCCGATGGCCGACGAGATGATCGCGCTCCTCTACGCGCACCCGCGGGTGTACCTCGACGTCGGCGTCATCAGCTGGACGCAGCCGGTGAAGGAGTTCCACCGCTACCTGCGCCGGCTCGTCGAGGCGGGCTACGGCCAGCGCGTGATGTTCGGCTCGGACCAGATGCAGTATCCCGATGCGCTCCGCATCGGAATCGAGAACGTCGAGAGCGCGGACTTCCTGACCCCGGCGCAGAAGCGCGACATCTTCTACAACAACGCGGCGCGCTTCCTCCGGCTTCCGCCGGCGACCGCGCGGTAGCCCGCACCGCCTCCGCCCGTCGCAGGCTCGCATCGCGACGGCCCCGGGCAACCGGACCCGGCGCAGCAGCGCCACCACCCTCAGCATGGCGACGGAGTGGCGGGCGAGCAGCGACCCGGCGAAGCGACTCGGGGCGCTCGCCCCGGACACGACGAAGGCGGGCGGCCTGCCCCGCCTTCGGCACGCAGGGGCACCTCGGTCGAGCACCCGCCGCGGCTGCCGTCCACGAAGTGCCTTCCCCGGTCGGGTCGGCCGGCCGCGTCCGCCGCGGACTGAGCCGCTCCCGCTGCTCGTCTGTCGACTCGTCTCGGCTACAGCCCGGGTCCTACCCCGCACGCAGCCTGCGCACACCCCCCGGCGACGCGGGCGCGCCGCGGCCCCGAGGCGGGGCGCCGAGGGGAGCGTCCGGCGAGGCCGATGCGTGTCTTCGCTTCAGTATTCGGGCGGCGTGACGAAACTCTGACGGCGAATCGCAACAGAGTGGCAGAGCCACGCACGCCGGCCCGGACGCCGGCAACCGCGCCGCGCGGATCCCGCGGTGCCGCACCCGACCGAGCTCCACGCATGCTCTCTCCCGCCGCCTGGCTCGACTCGCGCCCGCTGTCGAGCAAGCTGGTCGTCGCCGTGCTTCCCGCGCTCGTGCTGAGCGTCGGAGGCGCGGTCGCCGCCGCGCAGAAGGCGCCGTCCATCGCCGTGCCGCTCGGGGCGACGGCCCTCGCGGTCTTCCTGGTCGGCGTCGGCACCGCCTGGTGGACCGGCCGCCGCCTCGCCCGCGACCTGTGCGAGGTGCGCGAGCGGCTCGCGCGCCTGGACCGCGTGTGCATCTCGGGGCTGGAGACGTCGCTCGGGGCGATGGGCGCGGGCGACCTGACGCAAGGCGTGACCCCGACGACGCGCCTGCTGGAGTCCACGCGTGCCGACGAGGTGGGCGACCTGGCGCGCGTGGTGGACGGCGTGATCGGCCGCGCGCAGCGCACGCTCGGCGCGTACGACACGACGCGCGCCACCATCCAGGCGGTCCTGGCCGAGGTGCGCGGGATGCAGGTGGAGGCGGAGGCCGGGCGCCTGTCGACGCGCGCCGACGCCGCGCGGCACCGCGGCACCTACGCGGCGCTCATCGCCGGCATGAACGCGACGCTCGACGCGGTGACGGGGCCGATGCAGGCGACGGCCGCCGTGCTCGCGCGCGTCGCCGACCACGACCTCTCGGCGCGCGTGGAGGGCGAGTACGCCGGCGAGCACGCCGCGATCCAGGGAGCGGTGAACCGCGCGCTCACGACGCTGCGCGGCAGCCTGGAGCTGGCCGGCACGGCCGGCGAGCGCGTGGCCGCCGCGAGCGAGCAGATCGCCGCCGGCACGGGCGCGCTCTCCGAGGACATCGCGCGCCAGGCCGCGGGGCTCGAGGAGGTCTCGGCGAGCCTGCAGCAGCTCAGCGCGGGCGCCGCGGCCAACGCCACGCACGCCGACGGCGCGCGCCGGCTGGCGGACGAGACGCGCGCCCGCACCGCGGAGGGCGTGGCCGAGATGGAGCGGCTCCGCGAGGCGGTGGGGCAGATCAAGCAGCACAGCGACGACACGGGGCGCATCGTGAAGACGATCGACGAGATCGCCTTCCAGACCAACCTGCTGGCGCTCAACGCCGCCGTCGAGGCGGCGCGCGCGGGCGACGCGGGGCGCGGCTTCGCGGTCGTCGCGGAGGAGGTGCGCGCGCTCGCGCTCCGCAGCGCCGAGGCGGCGCGGCAGACGCACGCGCTGCTGGAGGCGAGCGCGCAGCGCGCGGGGCAGGGCGTGGCGCTGGCCGGCGACGTCCGGACGCGCCTGGACGCGATCGACCGCGCGGTGAGCGGCGTCGCGCAGACGCTCGCCGACCTGGCGTCGGCCAGCGGCGCGCAGCACGACGGCGTGGCGCAGATCGACGTCGCGGTCGCGGAGCTCAACGAGCTCACGCAGCGCTCCGCGGCGACGACCGAGGAGAGCGCCGCCGCCGCGCGCGCGCTGGCGGGCGAGGCCGCCCAGCTCCAGGCGTCGGTGGCGACGTTCACGCTCGGCGCGCCGGGCGAGGCGCCCGCGGCGCCGGCGCCGGACGCGTCGCGGCCGGTGACCTTCCGGCGCGAGCGGCGGCGGTCGGTCTTCACGCCGAACTGACGGCCGGAGCGCTGCGGAAAACACGACGCGGGGGGGGCGCTTGGCCGCCCCCCCTCGGGCGGTGCGGCGGCCGCGCCGGGGGTGAGC
>CBHYLO010000554.1:0-3465 GCA_966128675.1 uncultured bacterium
CGGCCGCGTTGAGCGCCAGCAGGTTCGTCTGGAACGCGATCTCGTCGATCGTCTTGACGATCTTCGCCGTCTGGTCGGCCGACGACTTGATGCGGTGCACCGCGTCGGCGAGGCGGCGCATCCCCTCGCGGCCGGACTCCGCGCGCTCCAGCGCCGTGCCGGTCAGACGGTTGACCTCCTCGCTGTTCTGCGCCGCCTGGCGCGCCTCGGCGCCCAGCTCGGCGAGCGACGCCGACACCTCCTCGAGCGAGCTGGCCTGCTCGCTGGTGCCCGCGGCCAGCGACTCGCTGCCGGTGCTGATGCGCGCCGCCGCGTCGCCGACGCGCGCGGCCGCGTGGCCGACGTCCGCCAGCGTGTCGCGGACGTTGTCGAGCGCGCGGTTCAGCGACGCCGCGAGCGCGGCGTGGTCGCCGCGGTACGCGCCGTCCATGCGCGCGCTGAGGTCGCGCTCGGCCACGCGCACGAGCACCGCGGCGGCCTCGGTGAGCGGCGCCGTCATCGCGTCCAGCATACGGTTCGTGCCGCCCACCAGCTCCGCGTACGCGCCGTCGAACGCCGCGGCGTCGCCGCGCCGCCGCAGGTCGCCGTCGCGCGCCGCGTCGATGAGCGCCTGCGTCTCGGTCGACACGCGGCGCAGCGTGGCGGTCGCGCGGGCCATGCTGCGCGCCAGCGCGTCCTGCTCGGAGCGCGGCGCGACCTGCACGGACAGGTCGCCGCGGGCCAGCGAGTCGGCGGCGCCGGCGACGTCCTTCAGGTAGCCGATGGTCTCGCGGAACGACTGCGCCAGCGTCCCCAGCTCGTCGGCCGAGCGGTGCTCGACCACCTGGTCCACGTCGCCGCGGGCGATGCCCTGCGCCGCGCGCGCCATGCCGCGCAGCGCGGCGAGCACGTTGCGGATGATCCACGCCGAGAGCAGCGCCAGCACGGCGATGCCGATCACCAGCACGGCCGAGACGACGGGCACCGTCTGCGCCTGGTTGGCGCGCGCGGTCGCGAACGCGGCCGACACCGCCCCTTCCTGGCGCTTGGTGCGCGCGGCGAGGCTGTCCTTCAGCGTGTTGTACGCGGCGCGCATCGTCTGCACGCCCGCCATCACGGAGTCCTGCGAGACCGTCGTGTCGCCCGCGGCCGCGGCGATCATGCGCGCGGTGGCCGGGCGCGCGGTCGCGAAGTAGTCGGCGGCCATCTGCTGGAGCGCGTCCAGCTCCGCGGCGCGCACGGTGGGGTTGGCCTTCGACGACTCCAGGCGGCCCTTGAGCAGGCCCGCGACCGAGTCGGCGGCGGTCAGCGCGCCGGCGTCGCTCGCGGCGACGGCGTCCTGCATCACGCGCTGCAGCACGGTGAGGTCGGCCTCGGCCGCGCGGCTCTGCTCGAGCGCCGCGTAGTGGCCGTGCTCCAGCGTGACGAAGTCCGCCTGCGTGCGGCGGCCGAAGAAGAACGTGGCGGCGAGGACGAGCACCGCGCTCACCCCGGCGAGGGTGGGCAGCAGGACGATCTTCGCGCGAACGGTGAGCGTGGGCAGACGCATCATCAATGAAGGAAGGGCGTGAGGCTGGGTCGCGCGGCCGCACCGGCGACGACGCCGCGGCCGGACGGGACAGAGTGTCGGCCGATCCGCTCCCTTCTTTACCGCCTCTTACACCGCTTTCACCAAGTCCCGTAAGGCTTTCTGACGTTTTCGTGAATCATGCGTTCCGCGGTCAAGTATCCGCATGACACCGCCGATATGAACGCCGAGGCCGCGAACGACAGCACGCCTCTCCCACCGCGGCGCATCACCGCGCTGCCCCCCGCCTCGTTCCACTTCTCTCCCTCCCCATGTCGCACAACCATCGTGTCTCGCGCGTCGGGCTCGGGCTCGCGCTCGGCCTGCTGGCGGCGCCGGTCTCCGGCGCCTCCGCGCAGGATGTGCTCGAGCGCCTCGAGCTGCACGGCGCCCTGAACGCCGGCTACGGCCGCGCCGACAGCATCGGCATCTTCGGCATCCCGCAGAAGGGGACGTCGGACTACCGCGTGTTCACGCTGCAGGGCCGCTTCGCGCTCACGCAGAAGGACCAGATCGTGGCGCAGGTGTTCAACCGCCGCCTGGGCGCGAGCCCGCTGGCCGGCGCGATCGCCGACGTCACGATGCAGTGGGCGTACTGGCAGCACAAGGAGGGCGACTTCACGGTGAAGGTCGGCCGCAACCCGCTCCCGCGCGGCCTGCTGAACGAGGTGCGCTACATCGGGACGGTGATCCCGTTCTTCCGGCCGCCGACCGAGCTGCAGCTCGAGGCGTTCGACGCGATCGACGGCGCGGTGGTGAGCTACCGCCACGAGCTGCCGTTCGGCATCGGCTTCGAGCAGCACGCCTTCGGCGGCGGCAGCGAGAACCGCGCGGTGGCCAGCACGGCGCAGGGCCAGCAGATCCGCATCGCCCGCACGGAGAACATGTTCGGCGGCCAGACCTACCTGACGCTGCCGGTCGCGAACGCGAAGCTCGGCCTCTACGGCGCGCGCTACGGCTTCATCCAGCCCACGGGCCGCGGCTACCGCTCGAACGTCCTCGGCAGCGGCGAGGCGACGGTCAGCATCTTCAAGCTGCAGACGGAGCACGGCCGCATCACGGGCTACGGCCCGGTGAACGACAACCGCAGCGGCTACACCTGGCTGACGACGCGCCTGCACGACCGCTTCGCGATCGCGGGCCAGCACGCGTACACGATCCGCAAGCTGTACGCGACGAACCCGAAGGCGAACCGGATGTACATGGACACGCGCACCGAGGGCATCGCGGGCATGTTCACGCTGACCGGCAACGCCGTCCTCAAGCTCGAGCACCACTGGCGCGACGGCTACGCCTTCGACACGTCGGTGCCGGTGATCCGCTCGCAGACCCCCACGGCGGTCGTGATGGCGCCGCCCTCGAAGACGCGCTACATCCTGGCCAGCGTCGCCGCTTCCTTCTGAGGACCCGAAGATGACCCCCAAGATTCTCGCGCGGCTCATCGCCGTCCTCACCGTCTGCCTGCTCGGCGCGGCCGCCCGCCCGCTGGCCGCGCAGGAGTTCAAGCTCGTCGCGCACCCCGGCATCGGCGTCGACGCGATCGACGCCCCGACGGCGCAGAAGGTGTTCCTGAAGCAGGTCAACAAGGTCGGCGGCGCGTCCGTGACGCCGGTCGACCAGGCCCCCGCGGCCGCGGTCCGCGAGGCTTTCTCGAAGAAGGTCGTCGGCCGCCCGGTCGGCGCGGTCCAGCAGTACTGGCAGCAGAAGATCTTCTCGGGTGGCGACGTGCCGCCCGCGACGAAGGCGTCGGACAAGGACGTGCTGGACTTCGTGAAGGCGACGCCGGGCGCGATCGGCTACGTCAGCGCGGCGGCGGGCACGGACGGCGTGAAGGTCCTGAGCCTCAAGTAAGCGCACAATCCGCAGCTTCGAGAGCTTCGAGAGCTTCGAGAGCTTCGAGAGCTTCGAGAGCTTCGAGA
>CBHYLO010000555.1:0-3455 GCA_966128675.1 uncultured bacterium
TGCGCGGTGTCGAGCAGCCGCGCGGCCGCGGCTTCCAGCCGCTTGCGGGCCGCGCCGAACGGCGCGCGGCGCGCGGCGCGCTGCAGCTGCGCGCCGCCGTCCAGCAGCTCGGTCGCGACCTCCGGCTGCTGCGCCGCGACGCGCTTGCCCAGGCGCTGCAGCCAGGTCCCGAACTCGTCGGTCCAGGCCTCGACCGTGAAGGTCCAGTCGCCGAGCGCGTCGAGCGGGAACTCGCCGGTCCAGCGGTCGGCGTCGGGATCGAGCGTCATCGGCGCGGTGCGCCACGCGCCGCCGTCGGGGCCGCGGTAGCGCACGCGCGCGCGCAGCAGGTCGTGCCCCTCGCGGAAGGCGTCGGCGGTGACGACGGCGGGCGCGACGTCGGCGACGACGATGCGGGGCGGGCTCGCGGTGGCGCCGGCCGGGGCGGCGGCGCGCGACGCGCGGCGGGCGGGGGGCGTCTTCGGTGCGGTCATGGGGGCGGGATCGTGCATGTGCGGCCGCCCCATCAAGGATCGGACCGGGCGGCGGGTCGCGGCGCCCCAAGATGTCGTCGCCGGGGCGGCGCCGCGAATGCCGGTCGCCCGTGCACGCCGCGTACGCGCGCGGTGCGCGCCGTCCCGCAGGCGTCGCGCACGCGTCACGAGCACGTCGCGTACGCGACGCGCCCCGCCAGGCTCAGGCCCGGCGGGGCGCGTCGTACGCTGCGGTGCGGACGGGCCGCGGTGCAGCGGGTGGTGCGGAGGGAGGGACGCCGCGCAGCGTCGCGCGACGCCGCCTCCCGTCTGCCTTACTGCATCGAGGCGGTCGTCGCGGCGGTCGTCGCGGCGCCCACGCCCGGCGACTCGATCACGAACACCACGCGGCGGTTGAGCTCCGCGCCCGCATCGTTGCCCGCGGCGCCCGGACGGACCTGACGGCTCTCACCGAGGCCGACCGTCTTGACGAGGCCGTCGTTCAGGCCCTGCGCGACGAGGAAGTCCTTCACCGAGTCCGCGCGGCGCTTCGAGAGCGCGGCGTTGTAGCGCGTCGAGCCGGCCGGATCCGCGAAGCCCTCGACCGTGATCGCGGCGCCGTTGTAGTACTTGTTGGCGACCTGGGCGAAGCGCTGCAGCGCCGCCTGGTCCTCCTGGCGGACCGACGCGTCGTCGAACGCGAAGTGGACCGGCATCGTGAACTTGACCTGGTCCTCCATCGCCGTGATGCGGGCGCCGAACTCGTTGCGGAGCGTCTGCAGGTCGTTGCGGAGCGCCGTCAGATCCGTGCGGAGGGCCGCGATGTCGCGGACCTGCGCGCTGTCCGCACCCTCGCGGGCGACGCGCTCGGTGGCGACCACCGTGTCGACGCGGCGGTTGACGTAGCCCTTCGTCGCGCACGCGCTGAGGCTGGCGGCGCCGGCGAGACCCAGAACCAGAACCTGGAAGGAGCGCATTGTAGGAATCCCCTGAAGTTGGTGGTGGCGGCAGTGCGTCGGGCGGCACAGCGCGTTGGGAGGTCAGCGGCCGCCGACCGTCTCCGTGCAGCACGCAAGGGCAACGTACGGTCCACGGAAAACCCTCGGCGTGACTCCGATCACCCGTGCCGGCAGTCGTGCGGGCCGGTCGGTGACGCGGGACACGCGGGGTGCCGTCACGCGGCCGGCCGGCCCTCGCCCAGTGGCAGGCAGCGGGCCGTCACGTTCTCCGAGCGCCGACCGTTCGCGTCCGGCCGCGCGCCGCGGCGCTCACGCACCCGCCGTCGACAGCCACTCGCCGCCGTCCACCACCAGGATGGCGCCCGTGATCCAGTCCCCCGCCGGCGACGCGAGGAACGCCACCATGTTCGCGATGTCGCGTGGTGCGCCCCACCGCCCCAGCGGGATCGCCTTCCGGGCGTAGCGCGCCATCGCCTCGTCGGCGGCCGCGAACACGTCGGGGATCCCGCTGTCCGCCGGCGGCGTGAACGCCTTCCGCACCCCCTCGGTCGGGATCGGGCCGGGCGCGATCGCGTTGATGCGGATCCCGTGCGGCGCCCACTCCACCGCCAGCGTGCGCGTCAGCGCGTCGACGCCCGCCTTGGCCGCGGTCGCATGCGCCATCTGCGGCCAGCCGCGGTAGTGCAGCGTCATCGAGATCGAGACGATGCGCCCCCCGCCCTGCTGCTTCATCACCGGCACGACCGCCTGCGAGCAGAAGAACGTCCCGTAGAGGTCGATCTCGACGACGCTCTTCCAGGCATTCGGCGACAGCGACTCGGAGGGCGCGTAGAAGTTGCCGGCGGCGTTGTTCACCAGCAGGTCGATGCGCCCGCGCTCGTGGGTCACCTGCTCGACCATCGCCCGCACGCGCTCCGGGTCGCGCACGTCCACCGCCACCGTCGACACCGCGCCGCCCGCGGCGCGCAGCTGGGCGGCCGCCTGCTCCAGGTGCTCGGGCTTCCGGCTGGCGATCACGACGTGCGCCCCCAGCCCCGCCAGCAGCTCGGCGATCCCGTACCCGATGCCGGTGCCGCCACCGGTGACGAGGGCGACCTGCCCGTCCAGCAGGCCGGGGCGGAAGACGGACGTGTCGGGCATGCGCGCGGGGGTGGGGGAACGCAGCGCGCGGCCCCCTGGGTGGGCGCCGCGCGGTGCTATTCTGTCGGCGCGGCGGGCGCCGCGCCAGCCGCCGCGCCGTCGGTCTCGCCGCCGGTCTCGCCGCCGGTCTCGCCGCCCGCCGCGTCGGCCGCGGACGCCGCGTCGTCGAGCGCCAGCTCGGTCTGCAGGCGCACGCAGAACGACCGCCGGTGGTGCGCGGTCAGCCCGTGGCGCGCGATCGCCTCCAGATGCGCGGGGGTGCCGTAGCCCACGTTGCGCGTCCAGGCGTACGCCGGGTGCCGGCGCGCCAGCGCCTGCATCAGCCGGTCGCGCGTCACCTTGGCCACGATGGAGGCGCAGGCGATGGCGTAGCAGCGGGCGTCGCCGCCGACCACCGCGGTGTGCGCGACGCCCAGCGTGCGGATCGGCTTCCCGTCCACCAGCACGTGGTCGGGCGCCGCGCCCAGGCCCGCGCCCAGCCGCGCCAGCGCGCGCCGCAGGGCGAGCGTGGTCGCGTGGTAGACGTTGAGCGCGTCCACCTCGCGGGCGCTCGCGGCGCCCACGCCCACCGCCAGCGCCTTCCGGCGGATCAGCCGGGCCAGCCGCTCCCGCTCGGCGGCGTCGAGCTTCTTGGAGTCGTCGATGCCGCCGATCGCGCGGGCGTCGGCGGGCATGACGACCGCGCAGGCGACCACGGGGCCGGCCAGCGGGCCGCGGCCCACCTCGTCCACCCCCGCCACGTGCAGGCAGCCGCCGTCCCAATGGACGTGCTCGGCCTGCAGCAGCTTGCGCAGCCGCGCCGGCGTGGGCTTGCGCGCACGCTTGCTCCTGCCGGTCTTCTTCGCTGGCTTGCGGGTGGTCGGCACGGAAAGGGGCACTGCTTCGGGAGATGGGATGATGGACG
>CBHYLO010000556.1:0-3442 GCA_966128675.1 uncultured bacterium
TGCGCGACGCGGCCGCGCGCGCCGGCGTGGACGACCGGGTACGCGGCGTGGAACGCAGCGTCGAGCGGTGAGCGGCGAGCGTCGAGCGTGACGCATGGCGCCTCGACGCTCCCCGCCCGCGCGCCGGCTCGGCGCCCGGCGCTCGGCGCTCACGGTGAATCGCGAAGGGGGCTGCTCGGAGGGACGATCCATCCCCCGAGGAGCCCCCTCGACGCTCGCCGCTCGACGCTATGACGCTCGACGCTCCTAGAACTCCGCCCGCAGCCCCAGCTGCGCCTGCCGCGCCGCGAACGCGTTCGTCGGCTGCAGGTAGTTCGTGATCGCGCGGCCGGTGGCGTCGCTGCGGCGCGCGCCGTAGCTCAGGATGTTGTCGGAGTTGAAGACGTTGAAGACCTCCAGCGACGCGCTCACCTTCGCGCGCCCGCGCTGGACCAGCGGCCGCGCCAGCCGCACGTCGACCGTGCGGTACCAGTTCTTCCACGCGTTCGACGGGCGCACGGTGCGCTCCCCGTCGATGAAGTCGTCGAAGAAGACGTTGTCGTTGTTGAGGTCCCGTCCGTCGGTCACCGCGACCGGGCGCGGGCTCGCGACCGTCGTGATCGTCGACAGCGAGAAGCCGAAGCCGATCGGGCTCATCGCGCTCAGCACCGCGCGGTGCCGCTCGTCGCCCGACACCGGCTGCATGTCGTACGACGTGCGGAACGGGAACACCTGCGCCAGGTTGCCGTCGAAGTCCGCGCGGTACCACCCCAGCGTGTACGCCAGGTTCACGCGCGTCCGGTCGCGCTGGTACGTCGCCTGGCTGATGACGCCGCGGAAGGTCGCCTTCCCGAAGTCGTCCCAGAGCGTGATGTCGCCGTAGCGCGGCGTCAGCGCGCGGGCGCGCGTCGTGGTGTTGAAGTAGTTGGGGTTGAGGCGCACGTACAAGTCCGACATGCGCTGGTCCACGTAGTCCACGTTCACGCCGAACGTGCTCGTGAACTGCTGCCCCACGCCCAGCGACCACTGCGTGTTCTTCGGCGTCTCCATCTTGTGCTTCACCAGGATCAGCGCCGGCGTCGCCGTCACCGCGCCCGAGACGACGCGCTGCCGCAGCACCGCGGGATCGGTCGTGCCCGGGTTCACGAAGTTGTACGGGCGCCACGCGGCGTTCAGCCGCTCCTGGAAGCCGATGAAGCTCGTCGTGCGGTCGTAGATGATCCCCGCGCCGCCGCGCAGGAAGGTGCGGTTCTCGCCCGTCGGGTCCCACGAGAACGACAGGCGCGGCGACAGGTTGTTCAGGTCGTTCTTGCGGTCGCCGCGGTTGATCCAGCCGCCGTAGCCCGCGCCTTCCAGCGCCGACACGAGCGCCGCGTCGGCGGCCCACGGCACGGTGAAGTCGTTGTTCAGCGTGTTGAGCTCCACGTCGTAGCGCAGGCCCGCGTTCAGCGCCAGGCGCGGCGTCGGCCGCCACTCGTCGTTCAGGTACGCGCCGAGGATCGTCCCCGAGAGCTGCGCGCGCGCGTCCTCGGTGGACGCCGGATCGAAGAAGCCGACGCCGAGCGTCGCCGCGTTCGGCAGGCGGCTGGTGTCGGTCGGGAAGCTGAACGACCCGAACTGGTTCGTCGGGTTGTACTGGCTGGCCGACACGCGGCTCGCCTCCGCGCCCAGCTTGACCAGGTGGCTGCCGCCCCAGCCGTCCTTCGTCCACGTCAGCCGGTTCACCGCGCGCCAGTGCGTCTCGCGCAGCTCCAGCGGGAAGCCCGCCGTGCCGATGGTGACGCTCGGGTAGACGCGCGTCGGCGCGTTCACCAGCGGCGGCTCGTCGTGCGCCCAGCGCACCAGCTGCACGCTCGCCTCGTTGACGACGTTGGGCGTCGGCACCCACTTGTCGCGGATCTGCGCGACGTTGATGAAGTACTTCTGGCTGATGCCGCCGTTCTGCGCGATGGTCGGGCCGAAGTTGCCCTCACCCGTCATGTAGCGCGTCGACCAGGTGCCGTCGACCACGTGCGTCTCGCCCGGCACCCACGTCAGCCGCAGCACGCCGGCGTGGTTGCGGTTGGGCGCCAGGAACGTCCCGCGCAGCGAGTCCCACTGCGCCGGGTTGATGGTCGGCCGCCCCGGCACGACGTCGATGAAGTTGTCGGTGCGCGTCAGCTCGTAGCTCGCCGCGACGAACAGCCGGTCCTTGCGCAGCGGGCCGCGCACGTTGAAGCCCGCCTGCTGCCGCCCGAAGTCGGGCGCCGGCGTGCCCGCCTGCCGCTGGATGAACGTCCGCCCGATCGCGTCCGCGTTCTGCAGGAAGCCGAACACCGAGCCTTCCCACCGGTTGGTGCCGCGCCGCGTCACCGCGCTGATGACGTAGCTGCCCGCACGCGAGTACTCGGCGTCGTACGGGTTGAGGAAGACGCGGAACTCCTCCAGCCCTTCCTGTGGGACCGGGGATCCGGTTTGACCCAGCCCCACGATGTTGCCGTTGAACATCGACTTCATCTCGACGCCGTCGAGATAGAGGTTGATGAAGCGCAGGTCGGGCGCCGCGCCGGCCGCCGGCAGGTTGCGCCCCTGCTGCGGCGCGTACGACTTGATGCCCGGCGCGATCGCCGCGAGGTTCAGCATCCCGCGCGCGTTCAGCGGCAGGTTCTCGATCTCCTCGCGCAGGATCGGCGCGCTGACGCTGAGCCGCTGCACCTCCACCTGCTTCGGCCGCCGCGCGTCGTCCAGCACGGTCACCGTCGTCAGCTCCGTCGCGCCGCGCTCCAGCGCGAAGTTCACGCGCGCGCGCTGGCCGAGCACGAGCTGCACCAGCTCCCCGCCGGGCTTGTAGCCGATCGCGCGCACCTCGACGCCGTACCGTCCCGACGCGAGGCCGAGGATGCGGAAGGTGCCCGTCGGGCCGGTGACCGCGCGCCGCGTCTCCTGCGTCGCGCGGTTGACCGCGGTGACCTGCGCGCCGGCCAGCGCCGCACCGCCCTCGCCGGTGACGGTGCCCTCGAGCGTGATCGTGGTCTGCGCGTGCAGCGCACCGCCCCGCGCGTCCGGGACCACGGCGGAGATCGCGGGACCGAGCGCCAGCGCGCACGCGGCGCCCGCGAGGGCGACGAGCAGAGGACTGCGGAGCATGGGCGGGGGGATTGGAGATGGCGTCCCGCCCGGCGGTGGCACCTCCCCGCCGGACGCGGAGCAGCAGACCACGACGCTACGTTGCACCCGCGCCACCCGGCCGACAACCCACGCCCCGCCGCCCGGCGGCTGGCCGGCGGTGGCGTCGGCACGCGGACGCCGCCGCGATGCGCGTCAGAGAGGTCGCGCTTCGAGCTCCGGCGCGCCGGACCGGAACGGCTTGCGGCGATCTGCAAGGAAGCAGTCTGATAACGGCTTTTATAATTGGGGGTGTGAACCCGGTGGGTGGGAGGGTGGGGGGCCACCCCGGGCCCAACCCCCCTATAAGAAAAAATTA
>CBHYLO010000557.1:0-3442 GCA_966128675.1 uncultured bacterium
CGGCGTTCTCCGTCCCGCAGTACGGGCCCTTCTGCGACGCCGACGTCGGGTCCCGTCGCGGCGCCGGCCGGCGCCGCGCGCCCGAAGGCTCCGCCCGCGAACTGCGCTCGTGACGGCTGACCCGGCGCGGGCCGCGGCTCCGGCCGGGTCGGCCCGCGACGCGATGCGCGGCGGTGGTGAGGGGACCTCCCTCACCGCCGCCGCGGTCGCGCATCTGGTGGGTGGCACCGTGCGCGCCGGCGACGACGCCGACGCGGTGGTGCGCCGCATGGCGCCCCTCGACCGCGCGGGCGCCGAGGACCTGTCGTTCTACGCGCGCGCGAAGTACGCGGCGCTGTTCGCGCAGTCGCGCGCGGGCGTGGTGCTGGTCCCGCCCGACCTCGCCGACGCCGAGGGCGCGCCGGGCGCGGCGCGCGTGATCGTCGAGCGGCCGCACGAGGCGATGCTGCGCGTGCTCCCTGTGCTCTACCGCGCGGCGCCGCGCGAGCCCGGCATCCACCCGACGGCCATCGTCGGGCGCGGCGTCACGCTCGGGGCCGACGTGACGGTCGGCCCGTACGCGATCCTGGGCGACGGCGCGACGCTGCACGACCGCGCGTGGGTCGAGGCCCACGTCGTGCTGGGGGCGGGGAGCGTCGTCGGCGCGGACAGCCGCGTCCATCCGCACGCGACGCTCTACCCGAACACGGTGCTCGGCGAGCGGGTGGCGATCCACTCGGGCGCGCGCCTCGGCAGCGACGGCTTCGGCTACGTGTTCGCCGACGGGCAGCACCGCAAGATCCCGCACGTGGGCCGCTGCGTGGTGGAGGACGACGTGGAGATCGGCGCCAACACGACCATCGACCGCGGCAGCATCGGCGACACCGTCATCGGCGCCGGCAGCCGCATCGACAACCTGGTCCACCTGGGGCACAACGTGCGGCTCGGCCGCCTGTGCCTGGTGATGGCGCAGGTGGGCGTGTCGGGCTCGACGACGATCGAAGACGGCGTGATCCTCGCCGGCCAGGCCGGCGTGCAGGGGCACATCACGATCGGGAAGGGCGCGCGCATCGGCGGGCAGGCGGGGATCCTCGCCGACGTGCCGGCGGGCGCGACGTACAGCGGCTATCCGGGCCGGCCGCACAAGGAGTCGCTGCGCGCGTACGCGGCGCTCTACAAGCTCGCGGGGATCATGCGACCGCTGGAGAAGCTGCTCGCGCGCGAGGCGCGGGAGCCGGAGTCCGCGTCGTGACGGCCGTCCTGCCGCCCGGCATCTCCGCGGACGGGATCGCGCGCGCCGCGGCGCGCGTCGGCGCGCTGCCCGACGCGGGCCGACGCCGGACGATCGCCCGCACCGCCACCGTCTCGGGCGTCGGCCTCCACCTGGGCGCGGAGTGCCGGCTCACCTTCCGGCCGGGGGCCGCGGGGCAGGGGATCGTCTTCCGCCGCGTGGACCGTCCCGGGACGCCTGAGATCCCGGTGCACGTCTCGCAGGCCGTCGCGAGCGAGCGCCGCACGGTGATCGGCCACGGCGAGGACGCGCTGCACACCGTGGAGCACGTGCTGGCGGCAGTCGCCGGCCTGCGGATCGACGACCTCGTGATCGAGATGGACGCGGCCGAGCCGCCCATCGCGGACGGGAGCGCGGGCCCGTTCCTGGAGGCGCTGCTCGACGCGAGCGTGGTCGCGGGCGACGCGCCGGCGCCCGCGCCGCTGCGCCTCGCGGAGCCGGTGCGCGTGATCGACGGCGAGAGCGTCTACGAGGCGTATCCGGCCGACGCGCTCTCGCTGGAGGTCTCCATCGACTTCCCGCACCCGTTGATCGGCCCGCAGGCCGGCCGCTACGTTGTGACGCCCACGGCGTTCGCCGCGGAGCTGGCCTGGGCGCGCACGTTCGGGTTCGTCCGCGAGGTCGAGGCGCTGCGCGCGAAGGGCCTGATCCAGGGCGCCTCGACGGTTAACGCCGTGGTGCTCGACGAGCGCGGGCTCGTGGACGGCGCGCTGCGCTGGCCCGACGAGTTCGTGCGCCACAAGGCGATGGACTGCGTCGGCGACCTCGCGCTCGCGGGCACGCGCGTGCAGGCCCGCATCGTCGCCTACAAGCCGAGCCACCGCGGCACCGTGACGCTCGTCCGCGAGCTGCTGCGCCAGGCCGAGCCCGCGGACGCCCCGCCGTCCGATTCCCCACCCACCACGCGGCCCGCTCGTGCCGCCTCCGAGGAGCGTCGATCTCCCGTGCTCGGCATCGAAGACATCATGAAGGTGCTCCCGCACCGCTACCCGTTCCTCCTCGTCGACCGCATCCTCGAGATCGACGAGAAGCACGTGGTAGGGCTGAAGAACGTCACGATCAACGAGCCGTTCTTCCAGGGCCACTTTCCGGGGCATCCGATCATGCCCGGCGTCCTGATCGTCGAGGCGATGGCGCAGACCGGCGGCATGCTGCTGCTCGGCAACCTGCCGGAGCCGTCGCAGAAGGTCGTCTACTTCATGTCGCTGGACAACGTGAAGTTCCGGCGGCCGGTGAAGCCGGGCGACTCGCTGCGCTTCGAGCTCGAGATCGTCCAGATCCGCGGCATGGTGTGCAAGATGCGCGGCGTCGCGAAGGTGGACGGCGAGGTCGTGTGCGAGGCGGACATGGCCGCGATGGTCCGCGATCGATGACCGCGGCGAGCACGCTTCCTTCAGACGCACCTTCCGTGAGCGGGACCCGCATCCATCCGTCGGCGATCGTGCATCCCGGCGCCGTGCTGGGCGAGAACGTCGAGATCGGACCGTGGGCGATGGTCGGCGAGGGCTGCACCGTCGGCGACGGCTCGGTCGTCGCGGCGCGCGCGACGCTCGAGCGCAACGTGCGCCTCGGGCGCAACGTGAAGGTCGGCATCGGCACGATCCTCGGCGGCGACCCGCAGGACCTGAAGTTCAAGGGCGAGGAGACGTGGGTCGAGATCGGCGACGACACCACGATCCGCGAGTACTCGCACATCAACCGTGGCACGACGCAGTCCTACCGCACGACGGTCGGGAAGGGCGCGTTCATCATGTCGTACGTGCACCTCGCGCACGACTGCCACGTCGGCGACGGCGTGATCCTGGTGAACGGCACGCAGCTCGCCGGCCACGTGACGATCGAGGAGAAGGTGATCGTCGCGGGGCTCACGGCGGTGCACCAGTTCGTGCGCATCGGCCGCCACGCCTTCGTGGGCGGCTGCTCGCGCGTCGTGAAGGACGTGCCGCCGTTCGTGAAGGCGGTCGGCAACCCGGTGAAGCTGTACGGCCTGAACACGCTCGGCCTCCAGCGCAGCGGGTTCACCGAGGAGACGCTCTCGGGGCTGAAGAAGGCCTACCGGCTGCTGTTCCGGTCGGAGCTGAACCTCGGCGCGGCGATCGAGCGCGCGCGGCAGGAGGTGGACGTCACGATCCCGGACGTGCGCGCGCTGCTCGACTTCGTCGAGAGCAGCCC
>CBHYLO010000558.1:0-3437 GCA_966128675.1 uncultured bacterium
TGCGACATGATCGGCTTGGGTGCGGCATTCGCCGCCGTGGTCTGACTGGACATCTGTCTCCGTGTCGAGAGTCGGGTGCGGGGACGCCCGGCTCGCGGAGCGTCACACCGGTGTGGCAAAGAAATTTGCGGAGACTGCAAAGTTACACCCGGTGCCACTCCGGCCACAACGCGGCCTGTCCGCAATCCGGGCGCGGGGGGGGGGCGCGCGGGGGCGGGGGGGGGGGGGGGGCGGGGGGCGGGGCCCCCCCCCCCCCCCGCCTCGATGGCCGTCGCCAGCTCCTGCCGCGCGCCGCGCACGGAGGCGCCCTCGCGGTAGGCGCGCGCCTTCGGGCCGGCGATCGCGATCATGATCCCGGCGACCGCGATCGTGAGCAGGAGCTCCACCATCGAGAAGCCGGCTCGGCCGCGGGGCCGTCGACCGGCACGCCGAGCGGCGCCCCGCGGGGGGCGCATGGCCGGCCGGGATCGGCGGCAGGGGAGGGCGCTCATCATACCTCCTACGGTCTCGGCAGCGGACGACCGGGGCTTGAGTCGTCGGGGCATGCGCCCGACTGCCAGGTGGACGCGGCACCGAGAAGCGCGGCAACGCGTTTGCGCGGCCCGCCGCGTCACGGCGCGGGCCGCACTCATTCCGCCTTCGGCCCGCGGCTTGCCGGCCTCACGTGCGTCCGCACGCCCAACCCGATGAAGGAGCCCGTTCCCGTGCCCGATCCGCTCTCCCGCCGCCCGTCGCGCGCCCCGCTCGCCCTCCTCGCCGCGGGCGCGCTGCTCGTCACGGCCTGCGGCGCCGACTCCACGACCCGCCGCGCCGCCGGAGGCGAGGTGGATCGCGCGGCCGCCCCGGCGACCGCCGCGCCGGGGGGCGCCGCGCCGGCGACCGCCGCGAAGCCGGCCTGCGCGCCGGACGACGGCGGCATCACGCTGCCCGACGGGTTCTGCGCGACGGTGTTCGCCGACAGCGTGGGCGGCGCGCGACATGTGGCGGTCGCGCCCAACGGCGACGTCTTCGTCGCGCTGCAGTCGCCGCAGCGCCGCGGGGCGAACGAGAGCGGCCGCACGCCGGCCGGCGGCATCCTCGCGCTGCGCGACCAGGACGGCGACGGCCGCGCGGACGTGCGCGAGACCTTCGGCGGGACCGGCGGGTCGGGGATCGCCCTCGCGCCGGGCTGGGTCTACGCCGACCAGGGCACGACCATCGTGCGGCATCCGGTGCCCGCCGGCCAGCTGCGTCCCAGCGGCGCGGCCGAGACGATCGTCGAGGGGCTGCCGACCGGCGGGCACGCCGCGCACAGCCTCGTGGTCGACGGGCGCGGGACGCTGTTCGTGAACGTCGGCTCGCTCACCAACTCGTGCCAGGTGAAGGACCGCGGCACCGGCTCGCCGGGCGCGGATCCGTGCACCGAGCTGGAGACGCGCGCGGGCGTGTGGCGCTACCGCGCGGACCAGGCGGGCCAGAAGTTCGGGCCGGCCGCGCGCTACGCGACCGGCATCCGCAACGCGGTGGCGATGACGCTCGCGCCCGACGGCCAGCTGTGGGTGGCGCAGCACGGGCGCGACCAGCTCTTCCAGAACTGGGGCGAGAAGTTCACCGCCGCGCAGAGCGCGGAGCTGCCGGCGGAGGAGCTGTTCCCGGTGCGCCAGGGCGACGACTTCGGCTGGCCCTACTGCTACTACGACCCGACGCAGCAGAAGCTGGTGCTCGCGCCGGAGTACGGCGGCGACGGGCGGACGGTCGGGCGCTGCGCGCAGAAGAAGGGACCGGTCGCGGCCTTCCCCGCGCACTGGGCGCCGATGGCGGTGCTCTTCTACACGGGGCGGCAGTTCCCCGCGCGCTACCGCGACGGCGTCTTCGTCTCCTTCCACGGCTCGTGGAACCGCGCGCCGCTCCCGCAGGCCGGCTACCAGGTGGCCTTCCTGCCGCTGCGCGGCGGCCGCGCGGCGGGCGCGCACGAGACGTTCGCGGACGGCTTCGCGGGCGGCGCCGACCGCCGGCAGCCGGGCCAGGCGCTGCACCGCCCGGTGGGCCTCGCGCAGTCGCCGGACGGCGGCATCTACGTCACGGACGACGTGCGCGGCCGGATCTGGAAGATCGTGTACGTCGGGACGAACTGAGCGGTGCGCGCTGTCCGGGCCCCGGGGCGGTTAGCTTTCGGGGTCCGCCCGTTCCGCTTCCCGTTCGACGCCCACCGCTCGACGCTCCCATAGACCCATGGCCCCGCGCCTCAAGGAACTCCACGCCGCCGGTCAGTCGATCTGGCTCGACTACATCGACCGCGCGATGCTCCAGAACGGCGATCTCGAGCGCCGCATCCGCGAGGATGCGCTGACCGGGATGACGTCCAACCCGACGATCTTCGAGAAGGCGCTGGCCGAGGGCGCGCACTACGACACGCAGCTCGCGGCCGCCGAGGCCGGGCTGACGCCGTGGGAGCTGTTCGAGCTGGTCGAGACCGAGGACGTGCGCCGCGCCTGCGACCTCTTCCTCCCGGTCTACGAGGCCACCAACGGCAAGGACGGCTACGTCTCGATCGAGGTGTCGCCCGGCGTCGCCGAGGATCCCGACGCGACCATCGAGGAGGGGCGGCGCCTGTGGGCGACCGTCGCGCGGCCGAACGTGATGATCAAGGTGCCCGGCACCGAGAGCGGCGCCCGCGCCGTGCGCGCGCTCCTGGCCGAGGGCATCAACGTCAACGTGACGCTGCTCTTCTCGGTGGAGGCGCACCGCCGCGTGATCGAGGCCTACCTCGACGCGCTGGACGAGCGCGTGGCCGCGGGCAGGCCCGTCGATCGCATCGCCAGCGTCGCCAGCTTCTTCGTCAGCCGCGTCGACTCCGAGATCGACAAGCGCCTCGACGCGATCATCGCGCAGCTGCCCGAGGAGCGGAAGTCGTACGTCGCGTCGCTCAAGGGCCGCGCGGCGATCGCCAACGCGAAGCTCGCGTACCGGCTGTTCCAGACGATGTTCTCGGGCCCGCGCTGGGACGCGCTGGCCGCGAAGGGCGCGATGGTGCAGCGGCCGCTGTGGGCCAGCACGAGCGTCAAGAACCCCGCGTACCGCGACGTGCTCTACGTCGAGCAGCTGATCGGCCCGGACACGGTGAACACGCTGCCGCCCGCGACGCTCGAGGCGTTCCGCGACCACGGCGAGGTCGCGCGCACGGTGGACCAGGACGTCGACGGCGCCGAGCGGCTCCTCGCCGACCTCGAGGCGCTCGGCATCTCGATGCCGGCGGTCACCGACAAGCTGCTCGTCGAGGGCATCGCGTCGTTCCAGAAGTCGTTCGACGGGCTGCTCGCGGGTCTCGAGAAGAAGATGAGCGCGCTCGTCGCGCGCTGACCGCCGGCCCGCTCTGTCCGCGGCCCTGCCCGCGAGGTATCGTAGCGGCGGCCCAGGGCCCGCGCCCGCGGCCCCCGGCCCAGTCGACCAACGAAGAC
>CBHYLO010000559.1:0-3433 GCA_966128675.1 uncultured bacterium
ACCGGCCCGGCCGGCGCCACCGGCCCGCAGGGCCCCGCCGGTCCCACGGGCGCGACCGGCCCCGCCGGCCCTGCCGGCCCCACCGGTCCGACCGGCCCGGCGGGCCCCGCCGGCACCGCCGGCCCGGGGACGCGCCTCGTGCTCACGGGCCGGCTGGCCGCGAACGGCGACGTGTCGTCGGCCGCGATCCGCACGCTGCCCACGGGGCTGACCTTCGCGTCGCCGCCGATCGTGGCCTGCTACTTCGAGGACGGCGCGGCGCCGGGCACGTGGCGCGACGTCACGGACTTCACCTCGACGGCGGACAACGTCTACGCGTGCGTGCTGCGCGAGGTCTCGCTCGGTGGCCCGCTCAGCGTCACCATGCTCGCGCCGTCGGCGTTCGTGGGCGCGAACTACGCGATCGTCGTCGTGTTCTGAGCGGTCGCGCCGCCGCGACGAACGCCCCGCGTGCCGGCCCGGCGCGCGGGGCGTTCGTGCTCAGGGCGCCGACCAGCGACGCGCGGCCTCGCGCGCCTCGCGCACCAGCGGCTGCAGCGCCGCGTCGCCGTGCGCCCAGGCGGCCGCGACGAACGCGTACTCGCGCGCGGCCAGCGCGCGGTTCCCCACGCGCGCCGCGACGCGCGCGCGCTCCAGCGCGAACGTCGGGTCGCTCGGCGCGAGCAGGATCTGCAGCCGCTCGTCCAGCACCGCGGCGGCGCGCGCGGGCTGGCCCCTCGCCGCGAGCAGGCGCGCGCGCACGAGGCGGTCCGGGTAGCAGAGCAGGCAGGCCGAGTCGACCACCTGCTCGAAGAGGCGCAGGGCGCCGGCGGTGTCGCGGCGCGCGAGCGCGACGTACGCCTCCCCCACGCGCCGCCGGTAGCCCTCGTCGCGCCGCACCTGCGGCGGCGCGTCGGGCGCCGCCGGCGCGCCGTCCGTGCGCGCGAGGAGCCGGCGCAGCGACGTCGTGTCGCCGCGCGCGGCCCACCACGGCAGCATCGCGTGCGCCCTCGCGAGCGCGGGCGATCCCTCGTCGAGCCAGCGCGCGAAGACGGCGGCCGCAGTGTCGGGCGGCACGGCGCCGAGGAGCGCGAGCTCCGCGAACAGGCGCGCCTCGCCGACCGCGACGCGGCTGCCGAGCAGCGCGGCGGCCTCGCGATGGTGGCCGCGATACGCGAGCTGCTGGATCAGCAGCAGGCGCCGGCGCGCCGGTGTCGTGAACCACTCGCCCGAGGTGCGCCGGCCGTCGACGTCGAGCCGCGCCACGCGCAGCGCCGACTCCGCCGGGTCGGGCCAGTGGCGGAGCACCTGCCAGGCCGTGAAGAGCGCGTCGGCGGACGCGGAGTCGAGCTGCCGCTGGGTGGACGCCGCGCCCGCGCGCGCGGGGTCGAGCAGCGCGCTCACGAGGCGGATCCCGTCGGCGGCGGCGTCGCCCGGCGCCAGCGCGAGGAACGCGGACGCGTAGCGACGCGCGGCCGCCGGCCCGTCGTGCGCCAGCGCCAGCTCGACCGCGTGCAGGTACGCGGGCGCCAGCGTCGAGTCGAGCGCCACCGCGCGCTCGAACGCCGCGAGCACGCGCCGGTCGTGCGCGGGGAAGGTCGGGCCGTAGCCGTGGTGGAAGAGCGCCTCGCCGAGCTGGAACCAGACCTCGGGATCGCGCTGGCCGTCGCGCCGCGCCGCGTCGAGCACCGCGAACATCCGGTGCACGCGCGACCAGTACCCCGTGTCGGACTCGAAGGCCGTCAGCGACGCGCGGATCGAGTCGGCCAGCACGAGCAGGCTGTCGCGCGGCGACAGGCCGCGGTTGTGCTCCCCGGCGCGCAGCAGGTACGCGCGCGACGTGGAGTCGAGCTGGTCGCGCTGCCATCCCATCACGAGCCCGAGGCGCCGCAGCGGCAGCGCGAACGTGCTGTCCTCCTGCACCGCGCGCCGGTAGCTCGCGACCGCCGAGTCCCACTGGGTACGCCGGTAGTACTGCTCGCCGTGCAGGAACGCCTTGAGCGATGGCAGCGACGTGGTTCCGAGCCGGCTGCCGCGCGACTCCACGAGAGCGCCGCTCCGCCCGAGCGCGTCGAGCAGCGCGATCGTCACCGAGTCGGGGAGCCCGGCGAGCGAGCCCCGGTACTCGATCTCGCCACTGGGAAGCACCGCGCCCGAGGCCGCGTCGAGGATGGACGCGTTGAGCACCACGCGGCCGTCGGTCGCGGGGACGAGGCTCCCGAACACGACGAAGCTCGCGCCCGTGCGCGCCGCGAGGTGCGCCGCGGCCTCGCGGTCGGTGCGCGCCTGCTTCCGCCAGCTGGCGACGACGACGGTCGGCGACACGGTGCGCAGCGAGCCTGCGCCGTCGAGGCTGCGCGAGAGCACGTCGACGAGTCCCTCGCGCCATATCCCCGCGAGCTCCGGCGACAGCACCGCGAACGGCGCGATCGCCACCAGCGACGGCTCGGCCGCGCGCTGCACGCGCCGGAGCGTCTCGTAGCCGCCGACGGCGACGGCCGTGGCCAGCGCGATCCCTGCGACCGCCAGTGCTGCGCGGCGGTGGCGCGCGGCGTCGGGCCCGTGGCCGACGGGCCACGGCAGCGTGATGCCGTGCGCCGGCGTGGTGTGCGCCGCCTCCAGCTCCGCCAGCAGCAGCTCCGCGCTCGCCGGGCGGCGCGCGGGCTCCTTCTCCAGACAGCGGTGCACGAGCGCGGCGAGCGAGGCGGGGACGTCGGGACGCGCGGCGCGGAGCGGCGCCGGCGCGCGCGTCATCTGCGCGAGGAGGAGCTGCTGCGGGCGCAGGTCCGCGAACGGATGCCGCCCGGCGAGCAGCTCGTACGCGACGAGGCCGAGCGCGTAGACGTCGGCGCGGGCGTCGACGGCGTCGTCGCCCGCGACCTGCTCGGGCGCCATGTACGCGGGCGTGCCGATGGACGCCCCGAGCTCGGTCATCGTGCCGCACCCCGCCGTCGCCACCGCGAGGTCGTCGGCGGCCGGCGCGGCCGGGGCGCCCGGCGCGCGCGCCGTGCGGAGCGCCTTGGCGATGCCGAAGTCGGTGACGACGGCGGTGTCGCCGGAGAGCAGCACGTTCTCGGGCTTGACGTCGCGATGCACGACGCCGTGCGCGTGCGCGTAGTGCAGCGCGCGCGCGACGTCGCGCACGATGCCGACCGACTCGGCGATCGTGAGCGGCGCGCCGCGCGCCAGCCGCGCGCGCAGCGACTGGCCCTCGACGAAGGGCATGACGTAGTACGGCAGCCCGTCGACGGCGCCGGCGGCGAGCACGGGGACGATGTTGGCCTGCTGCAGCCGCGCCGCGAGCCGCACCTCGCGCAGGAAGCGGTCGGCGGAGAGGCCGCGCGCGAGCTCGGGCGCGAGCACCTTCACGACGACGCGGCGCGAGAGCGCGTGGTCGCGGGCGACGAAGACGCGGCTCATGCCGCCGCCGCCGAGCTCGCGCTCGACGGTGTAG
>CBHYLO010000560.1:0-3400 GCA_966128675.1 uncultured bacterium
GTCGGGGGTGGCGCGCCGGAGCGTCCACGCCGCGGCGGCCAGCAGCGCCGCGAGGGCGAGCAGCACCCCGGCGTGGGCCGCCGGCGCGCCGGCGCCGCGCACCGCGAGCGGGAAGGTCGCGACGAGGTAGGCCGCGACGAGCGTGGCGGCGGGGCGGAAGGGCGCGAGCGGTGCGGGCTGGGGCATGCGAGGTCGCGCAATGTCGCCGGGCCGCGGCGCGTGCGCCATGCCGGCACGTGCGCCACGCCGGCGCGTGCGTTCTCCGGGCGCGTTATGTTTGCGCCCATGACCCTGCAGATCCGCCCCGTCACCTCGTCGCGCGACCTGCGCGGCTTCATCGACGTCCCGTGGCGGCTGTTCGACGCCGCGCGCCACCCGCAGTGGGTGCCGCCGCTGCGCATCGCCGTGCGCGACCTGCTGGACACGCGCAAGCACCCGTTCTGGCGGAACGCCGAGCGCGCGCTGTTCGTCGCGGAGCGCGACGGGCGCCCCGTCGGACGCATCGCGGCGATCCACAACCGCGCGCACAACGAGTTCCACGGCGACCACCTCGGCTTCTTCGGCTTCTTCGAGTGCGCCGACGACGCGGAGGCCGCGCGGGCGCTGCTGGACGCGGCGCGCACGTGGCTCGCGGCGCGCGGCCTGACCGCGATGCGCGGCCCGGTCAACCCGTCCACGAACTACGAGTGCGGCACGCTGGTGGACGGCTTCGAGCACCACCCGGTGCTGATGACGACCTGGAACCCGCCGTACTACGACGCGCTGCTGCAGGGCGCGGGGCTGGCGGGCGCGAAGGACCTGCTGGGCTGGTGGCTGGAGCGCTTCGGCGAGGGCGGGCGCGAGTTCACGCTGCCGCCGGCGTACGCCGCGCACGCCGCGCGCGCGCTGGAGCAGACTGGGCTCAAGTTCCGCGACCTCGTGCCGGCGCGCCTGGACACCGAGGTCGAGGTGTGCTGGCAGGTCTACAACGACGCGTGGGAGCCGAACTGGGGCTTCGTGCCGATGACGCGCGAGGAGTTCACCGCGCTCGGGGCGGAGCTCAAGCTGCTGGTCGACCCGCGCTTCGCCGTCGTGGCGGAGATCGACGGGCGGCCCGCGGGCTTCGCGATCGCGCTCCCGGACTACCACCTGCTGTTCAAGCGCATCGGCAACGGGCGCCTCTTCCCGACCGGGCTGCTGACCCTCCTCACCGGGCGCCGCTCGATCCGCACGATGCGGATGATGGTCCTCGGCGTGCGGAAGGAGTACCGCACGCGCGGGATCTTCGCCCTGTTCGCCCACGAGCTGATCCGGCGCGGCCTGGAAGCCGGCATGACGGGCGCCGAGGCGTCGTGGGTGCTGGAGGACAACATCCTGATGAACCGACCGCTGGACGCGATGGGCGCGACCCCGTACCGCCGCTGGCGCCTGTACGAAGGCCCCGTCGGATGAGCGCCGGGTCGAACGGGGCGACGCCCCGCGTCTTCGCCAAGTGCCTCACGGACGACCGGCCGCGGCAGGCGAAGGCGGCCGGCTTCTATCCGTACTTCGCGCCGATCGAGCAGTCCACGCCGTCGGAGGCGCGCATCCACGGGCGGTGGAAGATCATGCTCGGCTCCAACAACTACCTGGGGCTGACGCACCATCCGCGCGTGCTGGAGGCGTGCGAGACGGCGCTGCGGCGCTACGGGAGCGGCGCCACCGGGAGCCGGCTGCTGAACGGGACGCTCGACCTGCACGAGACGCTGGAGGCGCGGCTGGCGGCGTTCTACCGCAAGGAGGCGGCGCTCGTCTTCACCACCGGCTACCAGACGAGCCTCGGCGCGATCGCGACGCTGGTGGGGCGCGACGACGTGCTGTTCCTCGACAAGCTGGATCACGCCTGCATCGTCGACGGCGCGCGGCTCGCGCTCGGCGAGACGGTGCGGTACGCGCACGGCGACCTCGCGCACCTGGCGCGGCAGCTGGAGACGGCGCCCGAGGAGGCGGGGAAGCTGATCGCGACCGACGGCGTGTTCTCGATGGAGGGCACGATCGCCGACCTGCCGGGGCTCACGAAGCTCGCGAAGCAGCACGGCGCGGCGCTGCTGGTGGACGACGCGCACGCGCTGGGCGTGCTGGGCGAGGAGGGCGCGGGCACGGCGCGCCACTTCGGGCTCGACGACGAGGTGGACCTGGTGATGGCGACGTTCTCCAAGTCGCTGGCGTCGGTGGGCGGCGTGCTGGCGGGGCCGGCGGAGGTGATGCAGTGGCTGCGGCACCACGCGCGGGCGCTGATCTTCACCGCCGCGATGCCGCCGGCGAGCGTCGCCGGCACGCTCGCCGCGCTGGACGTGCTGCAGGCGGAGCCCGAGCGGCGCGCGCGCCTGTGGGCGAACACGCGCCGCATGGCCGAGGGGCTGCGCGCGATCGGGCTGGACCCGGGGCCGGCGCAGACGCCGATCCTGCCGGTCACGGTGGGCGACCTCGCGGTGACGCTGCAGGTGTGGCGCGCGCTGTTCGACGACGACGTGTTCGTGCACCCGGTGGTGCCGCCCGCGGTGCCGGCCAACAGCTGCCGCATCCGGCTGTCGATGACGGCGGAGCACACCGGCGACCAGATCGACCGCGTGGTGGAGGCGTTCGCGCGCGCGGTGCGCACGCTGGCGCCGCACGCGCTCGCGGGCGCGGCCTCCTGACCGCGCTGCGCGACACGCTGCGCGTCGCGCTCGTCTCCGACTGGGCGTCGCCGCGGCGCGGCGGCATCGAGCTGCACCTGGCGGACCTGGCGGCGCGGCTGCGCGCGGCGGGGCACGCCGCCGACGTCGTGACGACGACGCCGGGTCCCGACGAGGAGGGCGTGGTGCGGCTGCGCGTGCCGCGCCTGCCCGGCGCCGGCGTCGCGTGCACGCCCGCGCTGGCGCGCGCGCTGCGCGCGACGCTCGGCGGCGGGCGCTACGACGTGGTGCACGCGCACGCGAGCGTCGTGTCGCCCGCGGCGTACGCGGGCGCGGCGGTGGCGCGGCGGCTGGACGTGCCGTGCGTCGTCACCTTCCACTCGCTGCTGCACACGACCGCGCGCGTGCTGGCGGCCGCGGACGCGGTGAGCGGCTGGGCGCGCGCGCCGCTGCTGCTGACGGGCGTGAGCACGCGCGTGGCGGCGCAGCTCAGCGCCGCGCTGCCGCGCGCGCGCGTGGCCGTGCTGCCCAACGCGACCGACGTCGCGTGGTGGGGCGCGCCGCCCGACGGCGTGCCGCCGCGGCGCGACGGCGAGGTGCGCGTGGTGACCGCGATGCGGCTCACGCGGAAGAAGCGGACGGGCGACCTGGCGCGGATCGCCGCGGCGCTGGACGACGCACCCAACGTGCACCTCGTCGTCGCCGGCGACGGGCCCGATCGCGCCGCGCTGGCCCGCGCCGGCCACGCGCGCCTCGCGCTGCTG
>CBHYLO010000561.1:0-3342 GCA_966128675.1 uncultured bacterium
CGCCATCGGCCCGCGCTCGACGACGGTGCGCATCGACTTCGACGGGCTGCAGCAGCGCATCATCGCGGTGCAGGACGTCGCCATCCGCGACTACGCGCAGCTGCGCGCGGGCGCGCCGGGCACGGTGTACTTCGTCGAGGCGGTCCCGCAGACGGGCACCAACGCGGCGGGCGGCTTCGGCGGGGGCGGCGGCACGCTGCACCGCTACCAGCTCACGACGCGCCGCGCGGCGCCGTTCGCGACCGGCGTCGCGCAGTACGTCGTCAGCGCCGACGGGAAGAAGCTGCTCTACCGCACGCCCGGGCAGCAGGCCGCGCTCTTCCTGGTGGACGCCGACAAGGCCGCGCCGACGGCGGGGCAGGGCCGGCTGAACGCCCAGCTGCGCGCGTACGTCGACCCGAAGGCGGAGTTCGCGCAGATCTTCGCGGAAGGGTGGCGCAACCAGCGCAACAACTTCTACGTGAAGAACCTGCACGGCACGGACTGGCCGGCGATGCGGAAGATGTACGAGCCGCTGCTGGCGCACGTGAACCACCGCGCGGACCTCAACTACCTCATCGACATGATGGGGGCCGAGACGGCGATCGGGCACTCGTACGTGCGCGGCGGCGACATGCCCGAGGTCCCGACGTCCACCGCCGGCCTGCTCGGCGCCGACTTCACGGTCGAGGGCGGCCGCTACCGCATCGCGCGCATCTACGACGCGGAGAGCTGGAACCCCGAGTTGCGCGCGCCGCTGGCGATGCCGGGCGTGAACGTGAATCGCGGCGACTACGTGCTGGCGGTCAACGGCGTCGAGCTCACCGCGCCCGACAACCTGTATCGCCTGCTGGACGGGACGGCCAACCGGCAGACGGTGCTCACGGTCAGCGCGACGCCGTCGATGGCGGGCGCGCGGCAGGTGACGGTGATCCCGATCGCCAACGAGCAGGGGCTGCGCACGCGCGCGTGGGTCGAGCGCAACCGTCGCCTCGTGGACTCGCTGTCGAACGGGAAGATCGCGTACGTCTACGTGCCCAACACCGGGCAGCCGGGCTACACGAGCTTCAACCGCTACTACTTCGCGCAGCAGGACCGGCAGGGCGCGGTGATCGACGAGCGCTTCAACGGCGGTGGCTCGGCCGCCGACTACATCGTCGACATCCTCGGGCGCGACTTCGACGGCTACTTCAACAACCCCGTCGGCGACCGCGTCCCGTACACCAGCCCCGCGGCCGGCATCTGGGGCCCGAAGGTGATGATCATCAACGAGATGGCCGGCTCGGGCGGCGACCTGATGCCGTACATGTTCAAGCGCCGCGGCATCGGCCCGCTGGTGGGCAAGCGCACGTGGGGCGGGCTGGTCGCGACGACCGACACACCGCCCTTCGTGGATGGCGGCTCGATGATCGCGCCGCGCTTCGGCTTCTTCTCGCGCGAGGGGAAGTTCGCGGTCGAGAACGAGGGCGTCGCGCCGGACATCGACGTCGAGAACTGGCCGAAGGAGGTCATCGCCGGCCGCGATCCGCAGCTGGAGCGCGCCGTGCAGGAGGCGCTGCGCCTGCTCGCCGCGAAGCCGATCGACCGGATGACGAAGGAGCCGACGGCGCCGACGTGGGGGAAGCGCGCGGTCAATCCCTGAGCGATCGGACGTTCGATCACGAACCCTGCTGCGGACTGCGGGCTGCGGGTCTCGAAGCTGCATTGCGGCTTCGGATCCGCAGCCCGCAGTCCGTCGCGCGCATCCGATCCGCAGCCCGCCGTCCGCAGTTCCTCGCATGACGCTCTCTCACGCCCGGCAGGATCCCTCGCTGGTGGCCCGCCTCGGCCGCCGCGTCGCGCTGCGGTACGCCGACGGCGCCGATCCCGCGCTCGACCGCCCCGCGCACGTCCGCGCGGGCTCGGGGCTCGCACGCGTGGGCGACCGGCTGGTGGTGGTGCAGGACGACGCGGCGTTCCTCGCGCTCGTCGAGCCGGCCACGGGGCTCGCGCACGCGGTGCCGCTGCCGGCGGACGACGACGGGCGTCGCCAGTTCTCCACCGACCGCGGCAACAAGGACCGCAAGTACGACCTCGAGGCGTGCGTGGTGCTGCCGTTCGCGGGCGGCGTGCGCGTGCTCGCGTTCGGGTCGGGCTCCACGCCGCGGCGCGAGCGCGTGCTGGTGGCGACCTTCCCCGACGGCGCGCCCGATCCCGCGCGCGCCGACGTGCGCTTCGTGGACGCGGCGCCGCTCTACGACGCGCTGCGCGCCGCGCCCGGCTTCGCGGGCAGTGAGCTGAACGTCGAGGGCGTGGTGGTCGTGGACGACCGCGTGCGCCTGTTCGGCCGCGGCAACGGCGCCGCGCGCGGCGGCGTCGCGCCGGTGAGCGCCACCGGCGACGTCCCGCGCGACGCGCTGCTCGCGTTCCTGCTGGACGGCGGTCCGGTCCCCACGCTCGCGGCGGTGCGGCCGTACGCGCTCGGCGACGTCGACGGCGCGGCGCTCGCGTTCACCGACGCGGCGATGCTCGCGGACGGCACGATCCTCTACGCCGCGGCGGCCGAGCGCTCGCCCAACACGTACGACGACGGCGAGGTCACGGGCTCCGCGCTCGGCCTGCTCGCGCCGGATGGGAGCGCGCGCTGGACGCCGGTGCTGGACGCCAACGGCGCGCCCTTCCGCGGCAAGGTCGAGGGGGTGCTGCCGCGCGCGGCCGACGGCTCGTCGCTCTGGCTCGTGACCGACGCCGACGACCCGGACGCCCCGACGGAGCTGCACGAGGCGACGCTCCAGGGCCTGTAACCCGGGGCGCCGGGCGCGCGTCCTCCGGGCATGAGTGCCGCCCCCCGCCCCGCCCGCTGGGCCGAGCGCGCCAGCCTGGCGCTGCTGTCGGCCGGCGCGACGCTGTACGCCGTCGCCTACGTGAAGATGCGCCGCCTGGAGGACGGGGGCGCGGTCAACGTGCCCGGCGCGAAGGTCCTGTTCGCGGGGCTCGCCGCGCACGCCCGCTACACGCGCTGGGCGGAGGTCGGCTTCGCCGTCGCGGCCCTCGGCCTCGCGACCGCGATCGGGGCCGCGTGGTGGACGGCGCGGGCGAAGCGGCTGGCGCACTGAGGGCTGCGGGCTGCGGGCTGCGGAACCCGCTCCGTGCCCTCGGCGACCGGTGTCGCGCCGTGCCTGATACGAACTACGCGTTTGGCTACGGATGCTCCGGATGAGACGGATGCTCCGGATCGCTCCGCGTGGCGCATGGCGCGTCGCCGCCGCGCGGAGCGATCCGCATGATCCGTCTCATCCGGAGCATCCGTAGCCCGTCGTTCGCCGACCGTAGCCCGGCGCGCCGGGACCGAACTACGAGAAGACGGGATGAAAGGATGACGAG